>NZ_JBFUGJ010000077.1:0-20688 GCF_056402975.1 Mesorhizobium sp. P3_A9
GATTTGACGTGACCATATCGATGTATGAGGCATCCGTGCCCGTGTTTTCAGCCAGGCTGAAAGCACTTTCCAGTGTGCTGGCGGCCGCCGAACAGAATGCGCTTGACCGCAAGATCGACCCGCAGGTGTTTTTGACGGCGCGGCTTGCACCCGACATGTTCGCTTTGGCCAGGCAGGTGCAGATCGCGACCGACCATGCCAAGGGCGCGCCGTCGCGGCTCGCCGGCCGAGAGGTGCCGAAATACGAGGATAATGAGGCAAGCTTTGCCGATCTCGAGGCGCGGATAGCCAAGACGCTCGCGCTTCTGGCGACTTTTTCGCCAGCCGATATCGACGGTTCCGACGACAAGGTGATCGAGTTGAAGCTTGGTGGCCGCGAAACGACGTTGGGCGGCATGCAGTATCTGCTGCATGTGGCCATGCCCAATTTCTATTTCCACCTCACCACCGCTTACGACATCCTTCGCCACAATGGCGTGCCGCTGGGCAAGGCGACCTTCCTGGGATCGCGTTGAGAAATCAGACTTTGAGATGTCCCGGATCGGTCCGGGACATCTCGCAACTGCTTAGAGCAGCTCAAGGAAAAGTGTGAGCGGTTTTCCGTCCAGAGCTGCGTCAAAACAAAGAGTCTAGCGAATGGACATTTCGCGGGCGATGCGCGCAAAATCGGCGGGCTTGATGCCGATATCGGCGCGCTCGGCATTGCTCATCGAGTGAAGCAGCGCGAGTGCTGCGCGGTATCTCAGATGTTCCTGCGGGCGCGGCCGGGCGAACATTTCAGTGAAGAAACCCATGATTTAGGCTCCTGGTTGGTCCTCCACGGGTGCTAATATAGGTGAATCGTGACAATTGTGCAGTGCAGCATTTGCATGCCTGCCATGTCCGGATGATTTTCATAAATTTTTTTTGTGGCCCGGTGAAACTTCTGCGCCGCACGAACCGTAGGCTTCGACGCTGGCACATGGCCAGCTTTTCCTCGCCACTCCTGGCGAATTTCCGGGCTGCATGAAAGTGCAGTCCGGCTTTTTGTTTGAGGCGCCGGTCGCGATCCTTCGAAAACTAAATTCGTTAAGATCGGTGGTATGTATTTTTAACGAGCCGGTTCTATGGTCTGGAAACCTGACGGTCAGGCAAGGGGGAGGCTGACATCGCTACCAGCGCCAAGCGTGATTTCGCTTCGCTGCTCGACGACCTCTTCGTCGCCTCCGACAAGGGCGACGGTATCGAGGGCGACGAGGCCGGCGCGCGTCCGTCCATTCCGTTCGATTATCTCTCGGTCGCCGATGAACTCCATTCCGGTCGCATCAAGGTGTCGGCCGCCGAATATCGCGAGGCCGGTGCTGATCTGGCGAGCGAATTCGCTGCCTTGCTCGAACACGCCAAGCTGGCGCTGGCTGCCGAGGACCCGAAGCCCGAGGAAAAACTGCCGCCGATCGATCCGGAATCGATTGCGGCTGAACTGGGACTGAACCAGCCCAAGAGTGCCGCCGATTTCGGCCGCATGCGCCGCAGCTTTGCTTTCACCAATCATCCCGATCGCGTCGCCCCGCATCTGCGCCAGCGTGCCGTTATCCGCATGCAGGTCGCCAACATGCTGATCGACGAGGCCAAGCGCCGCGCCCTGGCCGGCGCGCGCCGCTAGCTAAACCGCTGGCTCACGCAAAAGTCGGTCTGCGGAGGCTTGGAGAGCGCCTCCGCTTTCCCTATAGATGCGGCTTCCTCCCCGCGTAGCCGCGCACGCTTTCCCTCCGGAGCAGAATTCCATGCACAAACGCCGTCTCGGTCGGACCGATCTTCTTGTCACCCAGATCTGCCTGGGTTCCATGACCTGGGGCCAGCAGAACACTGAGGCCGAAGGCCACGCGCAGATGGACCTGGCTTTTTCGCGCGGCGTCAATTTCATCGACACCGCCGAACTCTACCCGATCCCGCCCAAGGCGGAGACACAGGGGCGGACGGAAAAGATCATCGGCAGCTGGATGAAAGCCAACGGCAACCGCGACAAGGTGATCCTTGCCTCCAAGGTCGTCGGCCGCACCGCCAGCGACTGGTTTCGCGGCGACAGGCCATCGCAACTGGTGCGCGCCGATATCTTTGACGCCGTCGAAAAATCGTTGGCCAAGCTCGGCACCGACTATCTCGACCTCTACCAGATCCACTGGCCGGAACGGGACATTCCCTGGGGTGCAAACCCGACGCGTGTCGGGGCGGTGGCGCGGCGTGCCGATGCCGACGGTGCGCCGGCCAACGAAACGCCGATCGCCGAAACGCTTGGCGTGTTCGATGAATTGGTAAAGGCAGGAAAGATCCGCCATTTCGGCCTTTCGAACGAGAGTTCCTGGGGCGTCATGCGATACCTTGCCGAGGCCGACAAAGGGATCGGCCCGCGCGTTGCGTCGATCCAGAACGCCTACAGTCTCGTCAACCGCACCTTCGAGGTGAACCTCGCCGAGGTCTGCGAGCGCGAAGAAGTCTCGTTGCTGCCCTATTCGCCGCTGGCGCAAGGTTATCTCTCAGGCAAATACGACCATGGCGCCCGTCCGCAGGGCTCGCGCTCGCAACTGTTCAATCGCGGCCAGCGCTACGAGACCCCCAATGCCGCTGAAGCGCTGCTCGAATACAATGAACTGGCACGCTCCTTTGGTATGGAGCCGGCACTGTTTGCCAATGCCTATGTCTCGAGCCGGCCCTTCGTCACGTCGAACATCGTCGGCGCGACGACCATTCCGCAGCTCGAAATGGCACTGTCTTCGGTGGATGTCGTGTGGACTGAAGAGATGCAGAAGGCGGTGGACGCGATCCACCAGCGGGTCGGCAATCCCTGCCCTTGAACTGTTCGGCGATAGAATTATCAGGGATAACAGAGGGGTGGAGACGATGGTGGACTTTCCGATCGAGGCCGTGCGTGGAAACTTTCCCGCCCTTTCCCTGACCGACAAGGGGCGCCGTCGCATCTATCTCGACAACCCTGCCGGCACGCAGGTGCCGCAGGCTGTCGCCGATGCGGTGTCGCGCTGCCTGCTCACCACCAACGCCAATCTCGGCGGCTATTTCGAGACGACGATCGCTGCTCAGTCCGTCGTCGACGAGGCGCATCAAGCGATGGCCGATTTCCTCGGTGCGGCGAGCCCGCAGGAAATCATCATCGGCGCCAATATGACGACGCTGACCTATCATATCTCGCGCACGCTCGGCCGCACGCTGAAGTGCGGCGACGAGATCATCCTCACCCGCATGGATCACGAGGGCAATGTCTCGCCCTGGCTGCAACTGGCCGAGGACCTTGGCCTCGTCGTGCGCTGGCTGCCATTCGACGAAAAGAGCTGGCAGGTCGAGGAGGAGGCGTTGGCCGGGCTGCTCTCTGAAAAGACACGGCTGATCGCATTGAATTATGCCAGCAATCTCACCGGTTCGATCAACCGGGTTAAGTCCCTGACTGCCATCGCAAAACAGGCCGGCGCTCTGGTCTATGTCGACGCCGTCCAGTTCGCGCCGCATGGCCTGATCGACGTGCAGGAGGTCGGCTGCGATTTCCTGATCTGCTCGGCCTACAAATTCTTCGGCCCGCATATGGGCATTTTGTGGGGACGGCTAGATTTCATCGAGACGCTACAGCCTTACAAATGCCGGTGCTCGTCTGACGGCCTGCCGGAGCGCTTTGAGCTTGGCACGCCGCAGATCGAGCTGATGGCCGGCCTCACGGCGGCGGTCGAGTACTTTGCCGAATTGGGAGCGGCAGCTGGCGAGGGTGGTTCAAGAAGGCAGAAGATCGCCAAGGCGTTCGAAGTCGCCGTCGGCTATGAAAACCCGCTGGCGCAAAGGCTGATCGACGGCCTGTCCGATATTTCAGGCCTGACCATCCGCGGCATCACCGATCCGAAGCGGCTCGGTGATCGCGTGCCGACCGTCTCGTTCACCGTCGACGGCATCGTGCCGGAAACGATCGTGCGGCAGATGAACGCCGAAAACATCTTCCTGTGGTCCGGCCACAACTACGCCTGGGAGATCGTCCACCAGCTCGGCATTCCGGCCGAACAAGGCGTCGTGCGTATCGGTATCGCGCACTACAACACGGCGGCCGAGATCGACGAGACGCTGGAGAGCGTACACCGGGTCATTGCCATGCTCAGGCAGCAGCGCTCCTGACGCCTGCTTGAATCGCTACAGCGCCTTGCCGCCGAAACCGGTGAGGAAGGCGGTGAGATTGTCGCCCAGTTCGTCGCAGAGATAGCCGCCTTCCTGGACGATGACCGTGGGCAACTGGAGCCTGGCGATGGCTTCGCCGATACGGGAAAAACCTGGCGTCGTCACCGAAAGCCCGCCGAACGGGTCGCCCTCGAAGGCGTCGAGGCCGAGCGCCACGACCAGCGCGTCGGGCGAGAAAGACCGGATACGCTGGAATGCCACCTCGAGTGCTTCCAGAAACGCCGCATCGGCGGATTTGCGCGGCAGCGGCAGATTGAAATTGTAGCCGAGCCCCGGGCCTTCGCCGCGCTCGTCGGCATGGCCCCAGAAAAATGGGTAAAAGCGCACCGGATCGGCATGCAGCGAGACGGTGAGCACATCGGGCCGCGCATAAAAAATGCCTTGCGTGCCATTGCCGTGGTGCAGGTCGACATCGAGGATCGCCACCCGCGCCGCCTGCTTGCGCAGCACCTGTGCCGCAACAGCCGAATTGTTGATGAAGCAAAAACCGCCGGCGACATCGGCAAAGGCATGGTGGCCGGGCGGGCGGCACAGCGCATAGGCGGCCGGCGCGCCTGCCATCACGGCTTCAGCCGCATCGACCGCGCTCCAGGCGCTCCACAGCGCGCTTTGCCAGGTCTCGCCCGAGATCGGGCAAGCCGTGTCGGCCATATGGTAGCCGGCCTGACCGACCGCTGAGGCCGGATAGGAACCGCTGCGCGCGATCGGATGGATGTTGGGGATCACTTCCGCCGAGGCGCCTTCGATGCGCTGCCAGCGTTCGAAAATATGTTCGAGGAAGTCCAGATATTCGGGCGTATGCACCGCCGCGACCGGACCGAGGCCGTGATTGCGTGGCCGCTCGATCGTGCAGCCGGCAGATTTTGCGCCGGCTAACAATCTCTCGACGCGCTCGGGTTTTTCCGGATTGGGCTGCGGTGCACCACTGGAAAGAAAGGCCTTGGGGTCGTGGAGCTTCTGCTCCTGCGCATAAAAGGCTTTCATTCCTGCTCCTCCGGCGCGTCGGCGAAGGCGAAGAAAGCCTCGCCGATGATCTTCTGCGTCTGCTCGTAACTCGACCAGGCAATGCCCAGCCTTTCATAGAAGGCCTTGGCGCCTTCATTGTCGGTGTCGACGGACAGCCTGAGATAGACGCCGCCGTCCTTCCGGCACTCTGCCGCGGCGCGCCGCAGCAGCCGCTCGCCGATCTTGCGGCCACGGAACCGGTCGTCGACATAAAGGTCCTGCACATAGACCCCGGGCCGCCCCATCCAGGTCGAAAAGATCGGAAAATGCAGGCACAGACCGGCGAATTCGCTATCTATCTCTGCGATCAAGGTCGAGAAGGCAGGCTTTCCACCAAAGCCATAGCGGCGGAGGTCATCAGGTGTGGACGTAATCTCCTGATGCGCGCCGATATGGGTGCCAAGTTTGAGAAGCGCGGCGTGGATGGTGTCGACGTCGTCGATTGTGCCGTGGCGGATGACGGTATCGCTGGTGGCTGTCTGGATCTTGTCTGCCATGGATCAGGCCGCGGTCTCGGCTGAACCGGGCTTGTTCAGGAGATCGTCAAGGTCGCCGATATTGTCTTCCGAAAAGACGCGAATGCCGTTCGCTTCCAGCAGCGCGGTGGTCGTGCCGCGACCGGTCACTCGTTTGCCTACAAAACTGCCGTCATAGACGAAGCTGCTGCCGCAGGAGGGGCTGCCGTCGGTAAGAACCGCGTAGCGGCACCCCGTTTCGCGCGCGAGTTCGAGCGCAAGCTGCCCGGCTTCGAGATAAAGTGCGGTCACATCGCTTCCCGTCTGTTCGACCACTCGACCCTGGCCGTGAAGCACAGCGTCGGCTGTGCCGCGAATTTCTGCGGCAGGACGCGGCGTGGAGAAGCCTGCGGCAACCTCGGGGCAGATTTGCACGACCCGTCCTTCCGCCTGCCAGCGCATCAGTACCGGATGGTTGTTGAGCCGGTAGGAGCCGTTATAACGGACGTGACTGCCGAGCAGGCAGGCGGAGACGAGAACCCTTTCCATATCAGCTCCTCCCTTGCCTCTAGAACGCTACCCGATCGCCACCTTTCAGCGCCAGCATCTCGCGCGCCTCCGCCGGCGTGGCAACCTCCAGCGACAACCCGTCGAGAATGCCACGGATGCGGCGCACCTGGTCGGCATTGGATTTCGCCAGCTGGCGGCCATCGTAGAGACTGTCTTCCAGCCCGACACGGACATTGCCGCCCATTGCCGCGGCGATCGAGATCAGCGGCATCTGCTGGCGGCCGGCGGCCAGCACCGAGAACTGATAACTGTCACCGAACAATTTGTCGGCGATGCGCTTCATATGGATGAGATTGTCCGGATCGGCGCCGATGCCGCCCAGAATGCCGAGCACGAACTGGATGAACAGCGGGCCAGATACCAGGCCGCGGTCGCGGAAATGCGCCAGCGAATAGAGATGGCCGACATCGTAGCATTCGAATTCGAAGCGCGTGCCGCAGCCCTTGCCCAGCCTTTCCAGCACGCCCTCCATGTCGGCGAAGGTGTTCTTGAAGATGGTGTCGCGCGTGGCTTCGAGCAGCTTCGGCTCCCACTCGTGTTGCCATTCCCGTGGTTTGTCGAGCATCGGGAACAGCGCGAAATTCATCGAGCCCATGTTGAGCGAGCACATTTCGGGCTCGGCGCGTAATGGCGCCGCCAGCCGCTGGTCGAGCGTCATCAGCGAGGAGCCGCCGGTGGTGATGTTGATCACCGCATCGGTCGCCTGCTTGATACGCGGCAGGAACTGCATGAACACGTCCGGATCGGCGGTGGGCCTGCCGTCCTTGGGATCGCGGGCGTGCAGATGCAGGATCGAAGCGCCGGCTTCCGCTGCGGCGATTGCGTCCGCCGCGATCTGGTCCGGCGTCACCGGCAGGTAGGGCGACATCGATGGCGTGTGCACCGAGCCGGTGACGGCGCAGGTGATGATGACTTTTCGCGGCGCCATTCCTTTACCCCCGGCCTTCGACCGGCAGGTCGAGTTCGGCGGCCAGAACCTCCAGCGAGTCGCCGATGATGGAAATGATCTCGCCGACCTGTTCGCCGGTGACGATCATCGGCGGTGCGACCATGAAATTGTCGCCGTCGACACCACCCTTGACCCGGCGGCCATAGATGATCAGCCCGCGCTCATAGGCGAGATCGAGCAGCCGCTGCGTGGCTTTCTTGTTCTGCTCGATCGGCCGCAGCGTCTCCGGATCGGCAACCATCTCGGCGCCGGTGAGCAGGCCCTTGCCGCGCACGTCGGCGATGAACGGAAAGCGCTTCGCCAACCCCTTCAGCCGGTCCATCAGCACGTCTCCCATGGCGGCGGCATTGGCGATCAGGTCGAGCCGGTCCATCTCGCCGAGCACGGCAAGGCCAGCGGCGCAGGCCAGCGGGTTGCCGGCATAGGTGTGGCCATGCTGGAAACCGCCGGAAGCGAGCAACGGCTGCACCAGCCGCATTGGGGCCGCCAGCGCGCCGAGAGGGGCGTAGCCCGAGCCCAGCCCTTTCGACAGGGCGACGATGTCAGGCTTGCAATTCCAGTGGTCGCCGCCGAGGAATTTGCCGGTGCGGCCGGCGCCGCTCATCACTTCGTCATGGATGAGCAGGATACCATAGCGGTCGCAGATCTCGCGGACACGCGCATAATAGCTGTCCGGCGCCACCAGGGCGGCGGTGGCAGCACCGCCGATCGGCTCCATGATGAAGGCGACGACGCTTTCCGCACCCTCGGCCAGGATCTTCTCCTCCAGCATATCGGCATAGCGGACGCCGCGCTGTTCCAGCGAAAGATTGTCGCGGTCGCGCCACGCGGTCGGGGCTGGCACCGTCGGCATCACCCGCATCATCGGCTCAAAGGTTTCGGACAGCGCGTCGTCGCCGGTGATCGACAGCGAACCCAGCGTGCCGCCATGATAGGAGGGGAAGCGGGTGATCACCTTCCAGCGGCTGGCCTGGCCGGTGGCGACAGCCCATTGCCGCGCCAGCTTGATGCAGGATTCCGTCGCTTCCGAACCGCCGGAGACGAAGAAGATGCGGTCCATGCCTTCGGGCAGTTTTCCGGCCAGTTCGCGCGCGAGTTCTTCGGCCGGCTCGTTCTCGAAATGCAGGCGGTAGGCGAAGGTGGCGCGGTCCATCTGGCGCTTCATGGCATCAAGCACGTTGCGGTTGGAATGGCCGATATTGGCGACCATCGGGCCGCTCGAGCCATCGATGAAGCGGCGGCCGTCCTGCGTCCACATGTAGATGCCTTCGGCGCGGTCGATCAGTGGCCGGCGCAAGCTTGAGAGGTAGAACAGATGCGATTCTCGCCGGGTCTCGATGTCTTGAGCGGCGGTCTGGGTCTTCGACATGTCAGGACTTTCCAAGGTAGCGATCAAGGACATTCTGGGTGACGCGTTCGACCATCGGGTCTTGTCTTAGCAGGCCGGCCACCCATTCGCAGCTTCCGGTGTGGAACACCTCGCCCTTGCCGCGCGGGAAATTGACGATCATGCCGTTGCCGCGTTTGACTTTTTCGAGGTTGGCGTCGGTCGCCTCGCCAAAGAGGGTTTCGGCGGTGAAGCGGCCATCCTCGTCGGTGAGGAACTGGTCCTCGATCGGGATATCGGCGCTTTCCTCGACCTGGGATGCCATGCCGACGGCGAGAACCTGCAAGCCATCCGGCGCGCCGCTGTCTGATGTGGGGTAGGGCAGGCCGCCGCGTATCTCGAAGTCGAGCCCGTCGACCTCATAGCCATAGACATGGCTGTCTGCGCCGAGCAGGTCGCCATAATAGATGCCGGTGCCGGCAAAGGCCCAGTGTTCCGGCCGGTAGACCGGAAAACCGCGCACGCCGCGTGGCGCACAGCCGCCCCAGCCGGCATAGACGCCGCGCGTCGCGTTGAGCCCGAAGGTCGCTGAACCCGGCCGGCCGATTTCCGGAGCCTCCCAGGAGTTGGTGGCGCGGGTGACGTCGCCGCCTTGGCGATAGGCGGGATCCTCCTTGCGCGCGCGATATTTGTAGCAGACCTGCCGCCGACCATCGTCCTCCAGCCGCGTCTGCCACATGAAATTGCCGGCAAAGCGAGCCGCATGGCCGCCGCGCTCGACATAAGTGTCGACCGCGTCACGCATTTCCCAGGTCCAGTACTCGTCATGGCCGACAAAGACGGCGCAGTCATAGCCGTCGAGAATGTCGGGCGAGAAATGCAAATCGTGCTGGCTGGCGAGATCGACTTCGTAGCCGGCCCGCTCGGCGAAGCGGAAGAAGTGGCTGTCGTAGCTTGCCCAGCCCGACGAGGCATATTTCTTCGAATGGCCGGTGGCCAGCGCCCATTCCATATGGGGATAGCGCGGCACCGTCTTCGGTGGCACCGCGACTTCCAGCGGCACGCGCGGCGCGTCTTTTGGCAGCATGACGAAGCCACGGCACCAGGGCCGCTGCGTCGACACGATCGGCGAATACTGGTTGCGGTCCGGCCCGGTAATGCCCTGATAGTGGTTGGAGCCGCCCCAGGTGTTGTAGGCAAGCCAGGTGCCCGTCGCCGCCACCTGCAGCACACGGCCAGGCTTCTTGCCGGGCTGCGGGCTGACGATGAAAAGATGCTGGCTGTGGATCGGTTTGCCGCCATGGCCAGCGGCAGTCAGCGTTATCCGATAGGCGCCGGACGGCCAGTCGTTCTCGACACGGAATTCGAAGGCGGCTTCCCAGCCGCAACCCTCTGCGGAACATTGGTCTGAAGTGTCCTGCCAACGCGCCGCGATGCCCGATTTCTCGAACACCTTTGTCTCGCTGCCACCGTCGCGGATGATCGCCATGCTGAAGGACGGAGCCGTCGAACTGACATACAGCGTCACCGTCTCACCGGCGCGGTAGGAAAAGCGGTCGCTGTAGCACCAGATCTCGCCGCGCTCGCCATCCATGCCTGGCCATTCGTAATAGTGGCCGCGCACCGCGTGGCGGCGCTGCTCTGGCGTCAGTCCGAAATCGGGAAACTCGGTGGGTAATCTGGTCATCATCGTGCTCAGGCGGAAAGATATTTCTTGAGGAAGCTGCGGGTGCGCTCCTTCTGCGGCGCGCGAAAAATGTCGGCCGGCGGTCCCTCCTCGACGACCACCCCGCCGTCCATGAACAGCACCCGGTCGGCTACCTCGCCGGCAAAGCGCATCTCATGCGTTACGATGAGCATGGTCATGTGTTCGGCGGCAAGCTGTTTCATCACCGCGTTGACCTCGTCGACCAGTTCCGGATCAAGCGCCGAGGTGGCCTCGTCGAACAGCATCACCTTGGGCTGCATCGCCAGCGCACGCGCAATCGCCACGCGCTGCTTCTGGCCACCCGAAAGCCTGGAGGGATAGGCGTCGATCTTGTCGGCAAGCCCGACCTTGGACAAGAGGCCATGCGCCAAGGTCCGGGCGTCGGCTTTCGCGATGCCCTTCAGGATCACCGGCCCCATGGTGATGTTCTCGATCACGGTCAGGTGCGGAAACAGGTTGAAGTGCTGGAACACCATGCCCATCTGCTGGCGCACCTTGTTGATATGTCGCTCGAAGGCCTGGCCGTACAGCTTCTGGTTGACCTGAAGACCGTCCAGCCAGACTTCGCCGCCATTCAACGTCTCAAGATGGTTGATCGAGCGCAGCAGCGTGCTCTTGCCGGAGCCGCTCGGCCCGATGATCGCGACGATCTGCCCACGCTCGACCGACAAATCTATGCCTTTCAGCACCTCGACGGCGCCGAAGGATTTGCGCGCGCCACGGACCTCGACCATTGGCCGCTGCGTGCTCATCGGGAAACCTCCACATGTCGTTCAAACCGATGCAAGGCCGCTTCGAGCACGAGGTTCAAGATGTAATAGAGCGCGGCGGCGGTGATGTAGAACTCGAACGGGCGGAACGTTTCGCTGATCGCCAACTGGGCCGAGTGGACCAGTTCCGCGATGCCGATGACGGAGACGATCGAGGACTCCTTCAAGAGCGCTATCAGATTACTGCCGATCGGCGGTGCCGTGTTGCGGACGGCTTGCGGTATCGCGACGTAGCGCAGCGTCTGCCATTTGCCGAAGCCGATGCTGCGCGCGCCCTCCGTCTGGCCGACATCGACCGCGACGATGCCGGCACGGATGACGTCGGCATTATAGACGGCAAAATGCAGGCCAAGCCCGACGATGCCGGCGGCCAGCGCCGGGATGTCGATGCCGATCTGCACCAGGCCGAAATAGATCAGAAAGAGCTGCAGCAGCAGCGGCGTGCCCATGAACAGCCACATGAAGGCACGCACGGGATAGGCGAGGATCGCCGGCGCATAGAGCACGATGACGGCAAACAGGATGCCGAAGACAAAGCTCAATGCCCCTGCCGAGACGGTTAGCACAGCGGTCCACCAGGCGCCCGTCAACAGCAGGTTCCAGTAGGGTAGGACGACGGTGAAATCGAGACCTTGCATCGTGCTCTCCCGTCAGACGATGGCGAAACGCTTGTCGAGCAGGTCGACGACCCGGGCAACGGCGTAGACCATGATCATGTAGAGTAAGGCCGCGACGCCGAAGATCTCGAACGGTTTGTAGGTGGAGCCGATAAAGCGCTGGGCGGTGTAGGTCAGCTCCACCACCGAAATGGTGGATACCAGTGCCGAACCCTTCAAGAGCGCGACCGTGTTGACGCCGAGCGGCCTAATCATCAGCCTGGCCGCCTGCGGCAGCACGACCTTGCGCACAGTCTGAAAACGGCTGAAACCGATCGTGCGGGCAGCCTCCGCCTGGCCCCGGTCGACCGCCACCAGCGCGCCACGGATCGATTCCGCCATATAGGCGCCGATGTTGAGGCCAAGGCCGATTACGCCAGCCGCGAACGGATCCAGATTGATGCCGATCTGTGGGCCGCCGAAATAGAGCACGAAGAGCTGGATCAGGCAGGGCGTGCCGCGAAACAGGCTGACATAGACCGTGCCGAGTGCGCGCAGGATCGCGGACCTCGACATCCTGCCGGCCGCGGCCAATGCTGCCGCAACCAGCCCCAAAAGCAGGGCCAGCGCTGTCAGTTCCAGCGTCACCAGCGCGGCCTCCACGAAGAAGGGGAAGACGCGCAGCATCAAGGAGAAATCCATTGATCAGCCCAGCAGAAATGGCGCGTGGCCTCAGGCGAATTTGCGTCGCCTGAGCCCCGGGGAAATTAGCGGATGTCGCTGCCGACCCACTGCTTGGAGATCTTCTCGTAGGTGCCGTCGGCCATCATGCCGTCCAGTGCCTTCTGCATGGCGGCCTTGAGCTCCGGATTGTCCTTGCGGATGGCGATGCCGATGGCGACGCTGCCGCCTTCAATATCAGGCGTGTCGAGCTTGCGGACCTTCTCGCCGGTTTCCTTGACGGCGACCATGACCGGAATGTTGTCGACGACGATGGCGTCGACACGGCCGGCTTTCAGCTCCAACAGCAATTCCGGCAGGCCCTTGTAAGTGCGGATGTCCCAGCCGCCCTGTTCACGCGCCCATTTCTCGTGCGTCTCGCCGAGCGTCACGCCAAGGGTCTTGCCCTTGAGGTCGGCCAGGCTTTGCACCTTGGAATCCTGGTTCACGAAAACCGCGCGGCCGGCGTGGTAATAGGGGCCGACGAAATCGACCATCTTCTCGCGCTCCGGCGTGATCGTCATCGAGCCGACCACGGTATCGTATTTGTTGGCGAGCAGGCCGGCGATGATGCCGTCCCAGGCCGTTGTGATGATGGTGCCCTTGACGCCGATGCGCTCGGCAATGGCCTTGCCGATATCGGCGTCGAAGCCGACGACCTCGTTCTGGTCGTTGACGAAGTTGAAGGGCGGATACTGCCCGCTCATGGAAATTTTCAGTTCACCCGCCGCCTTGATCTTTTCGAGATCGTCGGCCCTGGCTGAAACGCTCGTGAAGGTCGATGCAAGCAGCAGCGCCGCAACCGCAATGCCCGAAAATACTTTGTTCATCTGAATTCCTCTGGATGGAGCGTGAAGGCTTGTTCTTGTGAGGCGTTGGGGGAGGCGTTGGGGCGCTCTCCTGACATCAAGGATTGCCTTTGCGCCAGCATTGCGCAAATAGATAATGGAAATAGGGAGCATAGATTTCAGGAATGGCTTTGCCGCGCCCCGAGCGTCTGGTCTGGGACCTCGATTGGAACCTTCTGCGGACGTTTGTCGTCATCGCCGAAGTGAAGAGCATCACCCGTGCCGCCGAGCGCCTTAACCTCAAGCAGCCCAGCGTCAGCAACGCCTTGCGGCGCCTGGAGGACCGGGTTGGCCGGCGGCTCGTGGAGCGTGACGCAACACGCTTCGAGCTCACCGAAGTCGGGCGGCTTATCTATGAGCAGAGCGTCGAGGTGTTCGGCTCGATATCGCAGCTGCCGCTCTTGATGCGGGGGATCAGCGACGACGTTACGGGCCACGTCATGATCGCCACCGCAAGCCATGTCGTCTCGCCACTGTTCGACCGCGCGCTGGCGGAGTTTCATCGCAATTACCCGCGCGCCAGCATCACTATTTCGGTTTCGGCAAGCACCGAAGTCGCCAAGCAGGTGCGGGAACGCCGTGCCTCCTTCGGCATCTGCCTCGTCAGCCAGCGCGACCCGGCGCTGGATTATGCGATGGTCTATCGCGAGTTCTTCGGCTTCTTCTGCGGCCCGCAGCACAGGCTCTACGGAAAAGCCGGACTGACGCTTGCCGATCTGCGGGGCGAGCCCTCGGTCTCCTTCCAGACCGACCATATTTCGGATGCGTTACGGCCGGTTGCCCTGTTGCGTAGCGAAGCCCGGCTGAACGCAGATGTCGTCGGCGTGTCCTCCAGCCTGGAAGAGGTGCGGCGCATGATCGTCGCCGGGCTCGGTATCGGGCCGCTGCCGCTGCATGTGGCGCAACGCGACGTGGCCGATGGCATGCTGTGGCGGCTGCCGCCCTACGACGCGCCGCCGGCTATCGACATCTTCCTGCTTACCAACCCCGACAAGGCGATGAATCGGGCCGAGAAGGCGCTGCTGGCGGGGCTGCAGGCACTGATCGCCGAGACGCCGTTTGAGGAGCGCATCTACAACGGTTGAACGCCGGAAGCCGACCTAGTCGACGAGGTAGGCTGCCGCACGGTAGCGCATTGGCTCATCCAGCGCCACGGAGGCACGCGCGACAAGGTCGAAGCGCACGCTGGTGGTCCGGCTCGATGCATGGACGATGCTGTCGAGCGATCCCGACATCACCTGTTCGAAGGTGACGGAGGTGCGGCCGATCTTCACCACATGCGAGCGGATGGTGATCAGCGAGCCGGCCCTCGTTTCATGGCGATAGTCAATCTCGGTGCGCACATCGGCCCATCCGGTTGCCGCAGCCTGGTTGCCATCCTGTCCGGCGATATGGCCAAGAAGCTGGAAACTGGCATCGTCGAACATCGCCGCGTAATGGCGCACATTCATGTGTCCCATCACATCGCACATCCAGGGATGCGCGACACCGACAAAGGTGACGAGAGATTTGCTCATGGGAAGTTCCGCCTTCGTTGAAGATCGCGAGACGCCATATCGAAATGCGCGAGGACAGGCAAACCGGCTACGCCTGCCTGGTATTCGTTAGCCGCGCCCTTGGCCGCCTTCAGCAAACCTACTATCTCAGGGAAGGCGGCGTTTCCGCCATGGGGATAGGC
Organism: Mesorhizobium sp. P3_A9; assembly: GCF_056402975.1. Lineage (NCBI taxonomy): Bacteria > Pseudomonadati > Pseudomonadota > Alphaproteobacteria > Hyphomicrobiales > Phyllobacteriaceae > Mesorhizobium > Mesorhizobium sp. P3_A9. Next base: position 14,833 of record NZ_JBFUGJ010000077.1, read on the forward strand.
ATGCTCAGGGTCCAGAAGGTCAAGCTCGACGATATCTACGTTCCGACGGCGCGCAAGAAGACATTGCACCCCGAGACTGTGCGGAGCCTCGCCGAGGACATACTGGAGAATGGCATGAAGACGCCAATCCAGGTTCGCCACGACGGCAAGCGCCATATCCTGGTGGAAGGCCTGCATCGGCTCGAGGCGGCAAAATGGCTCGGCGAGACCGAGATCGACGCCTATCTGGTGCAAGCCAAGCGCCACTGACGCGAGTTCGGTTCGCCGTTCTCCCAGCACGTAATCTCCAGAGTTTTTTCGCTGGCCATGTCGGGTTGTGTTCTGTGGGCTCGTCCTTGGGACGGAAGCCAGATCAAACCCGAGGAGACCACCGTGACCACCAAGCTCGATATCGCCCCCGCCAATGACCGCGAACTGGTTGTCGCCCGCATCATCGATGCGCCGCGCGAGAACGTCTATCGCTGCTGGACCGACCCGAAACTGGTGACCCAGTGGTTCGCGCCAAAGCCGTGGACGACGCCGCGCGCCGAAATGGATGTGCGCACCGGCGGCTCGAGCCTTGTCGTCATGGCCGGTCCCGACGGCAATGAGTTTCCCAACCCCGGCGTTTTCCTGGAAGTCATTCCCGGCAAGAAGATCGTCTTCACCGATGCCTACACACAGGCATGGGAGCCATCGGAGAAGCCGTTCATGACCGGCGTGCTGACCTTCGAGGACGAAGGCGAGGGCAAGACCCGCTACATAGCGCGCGTCCGCCACTGGAGCGTCGCCGACCGCGAACAGCATGAGGCAATGGGTTTTCACGTCGGTTGGGGCCAGTGCACCGACCAGCTCGAAGACCTCGCCAAGACGCTTTGAATTCGGACCGCCCTGACGACGACCGCGCCCGGCTTAGCAAGCCCTGGCGCGGCGTGGCAGGCGCAAATGCTTGATGCCGCTCATCTCGACGAAATTCGTCGCCGACTCCCAGAGATAGTCGCCATAGAAAAACGGCTCGAAGGGCTCGGCGCTGCTCAGTGGCAGCGGCGCGATCTCAGCGTCGACACGCGGTTCGTAGAAAAACGGGATCGAAAACCGCGCCGTCTTCGGCGCAATCACGCGGTGCCGCGTCGCCCGCACACGTCCGCCGGTCCAGCGCTCCAGCAACTGGCCGAAATTGACCGCCAGCGTGCCGTTGGCCGGCTGCACGTCGATCCATTCGCCGGCGAGGTTTTTTGCCTGCAAGCCTTCGACGCCGTCCTGCGCCAGCAAGGTGACAAAACCGGAATCGGCATGTTCGCGGCCGATGATGGTGCGCATCTCCCCCTTGTGGACCACCGAGAATTCCGGCCCGCTGATGTCGATGCCCGCATTGGCGTCGCGCAAGGGGTAGCGGATCAGGCGCAGCGTCGAGATGCCATGCTCGAAATAGGGGTCGAAGATCGTTTCAGGCAGGCCAAGCCCACGCGCGATCGACCGCATCAGCGCGTTGCCGACCGTCTCCATCGCACGGTAGTAATCGGCTGCTGCCGCGCGCCAGCCGGGCAGGGTACCTTCGGCCGGCAAGGGCGTCGGCTCGCACAGCGGATCGTCTGAGGCCGAGACGCGCGCCGTGTCAGTGAGATCCGGCCCCATGTCGATGCCTTCCTTGTAGGAGACGGCTGTCGGCTGCAGCGGGAACCAGCCGCGATAGACGTTCTTTTTGCTGCGGTCGAAATTCCAGCGCAGCAATTTCTGCTTCTCGGCGTCGGGTAGGGCGAAGATGCGCAGCAATTGCGCTCTGCCGTCCGGTGTCAGCCAGGCGTCGCCTGGAAAATCGCGGACCGCCATGAAACCGATCCCCGAGGCAGCAGCCATGATCCTGGCATCGGTGCGGTCGCGGGTGGGCGAGGGCGGTCCGAACAGATCCGCAATGCCGATGGTCTCGATGCCTTGGGTCATGGCTTAAGTCCTGCGTCCATCACGGTAATCGATGGCGTTGTATCAAAGCTTTTCAATTGACCCAATCGGTCCCACCATTACCTTGGCCACACATTCTCCTCATCAGGGATCACGGTAATGACCAAACATCAGGGCGGGTGCCTGTGCGGAGCGGTTCGCTATCGCACCGACGCAGCGCCCATCAACGAACGCGTCTGCCATTGCCGGCTCTGCCAGAAGGCGATCGGCGCCGCCTTCAATGCGCGCGTGCTGTTTCGCATCGATGATGTGACCATCGAGGGGCCGCTGGCGACCGTGAACACCTCGCCCGATCTCAAGCGCGGTTTTTGCCCGAGCTGCGGCACGACGATGTTCTCGCGCCGCGATTCCGCCGGCATCATCGGCATCACCACCGGCTCGCTTGACGATCCCTCGGGCTTCAAGCCGCAGATGCATATTTTCACCGCCTCGAAACAGCCCTGGGTGGTGCTCGATGATGGCCTGCCGCAACATGCAGGCGCTCCGCCGCCAGGCTGAAGTGTCTTCCTTCTCCCCAGGGACTCAGGCGGAAACGGAAGCGCGCGACCATGACCAAAATTTAATCCAAATCATCACGCGATAGCCGGCAAAACGTCATTGGCGGGCCATCTTTGTCTTCCTATCTATGCAGCGCGGGCCGGCATTCGAGGAGACGACGGATGAACGACAGCATCAGCACCCTGGACGAGCTTTTGAGCGATCCGATGGTCCTGCTTGTCATGGAGCGCGACCGTGTGCGCCCGGAACAGGTGCGCATGCTGCTCGAACGGGTTCGTAGCCGGGTGATCGATGACGCACCCGCCGATCAGCCGGTTGTTCCGCCGGCCCATATGGTGGTCAAAAGCTGTTTCCAGCAATGGCTGCGCAACTAGGCGCGGTCAGTTTGAGCTGGCCGGCAGATAGCTGTAATGGCTGCGGAAATAGGCGATTCTGAAGCCCAGGCGTGCATAGTTGCGATAGGCCGGTCCGTCGCGCTCCTCATGTGGCGCCTCGATGTCGGCGACGAACAGTTTCGCGCCGGCCGCAATACCGTCGCGCACCAGCGCTTCTCCAAGCATGGCATCCAGATCGAAGCTCGGCGCCATGATGCCGGGCACCGGCGCTTCGATGCCGCTCCAGGCCGCGCCGTCGGCGCCGATGAACAGCGAGCGCACCGCCGCCACTGCGCCATCCTGCCTGGCCATGTAGTGATGCCAGCCCGGCCGGCCGACCACAGCCAGCAGCCAGGGCGAAGTGGGCAGCCGGTAGCTTCTGTCGATGAAGCCGGCCCACTCGCTTGCCGTTGCCGTCGTCACGCGTTCGACGGAAATTCCGTCACTCGGAAAGAGCGGCGCGGATGGCAACGGTTCCGCCTCGCGATAGATCCGCTCCCAGCCGCCTTGGCGCTGCAGGCCGCGCGCCTCGAGCCAGCATCTGAGGTGTGATGGTTCGGTGTGTGGATTGACATAGAACCAGGGCCGCGAAATGCCGGCGGCGCGGTAATGCGCCAACAGCGCGTCGAGCTGGCCTTCCGAGGCCGGGCTGTCGACGCCGAAATTCTTCACGCAGTTGAAATGGACGAACGGGATCGTCGTGCAGGTGGTCCAGGCGAGGTCGCCTTCCCTCGCGATCGAAAGCCCTTGCCTTGCGGCGAAATCGGCCGGCGCGGCGGCATAGAGGTCGAGCCAGGCGTTCAGCTCGGCGCGCTCGATAATACGGCTGAGGTCGCGCGAGACACCCTCGATCGCGATGCCAGGCGGGTGCGGTTCGGTTTGGGGCTGCAACTCTGACAGGGCGGTCAGCATGGCTCTCCTCCGTCATTTATCTTACAGTGTAAGATTAGCGAAGGATAATATGAATGCGCGGCTTGTCAAGCGGCGCATTACAAATCCGTAAATAGGATTCCGGGGACCGCCAGACTATTGCTCGGCGGGGATCGCCGCTCATGGTTGTTCGACAGAAAGGCTCGATATGGCTGACATCTGCACTCAAGGCATAGACACCGGCTTTGTTGGCCTGGGATATGCCAAGGTCGCCTTTCTCGGCCTGGTGCAAGGCATCACCGAATTGCTGCCGATTTCCTCGACCGCCCATATGCGCATCGTGCCGGCGGTACTCGGCTGGCAGGATCCGGGATCTGCCTTCTCCGCCGCGATGCAGCTTGCCGCGCTTGCCGCCGTCATCAGCTATTTCTGGGGCGATGTCAGGGATCTCCTGTTCGGTTCGCTCGACGCCCTCACGCGGCGCGATTTCACCGACCGGCATTTCCAGCTGGCTTCCTGGATCGTTCTGGCGACGATCCCGATCGTCATTGCCGGCGTCGCGCTATCGGGCGTGCTCAACGCCTGCAATTCGCCGCTGCGCAGCCTGAGCGTGATCGGCTGGTCCTGCATCGCCATGGCGATCCTGTTGGCGCTGGCCGAGATTTTCGCCCGCCACAAGCGCACCATCGCGGAAGCGTCGCTGGCCGATGCGCTGCTTGTCGGCATCGCCCAGATCGGCGCGCTGATCCCCGGCGTCTCGCGCTCGGGCTCGACCTTGACGGCCGCACTTGGGCTCGGCTTCAAACGCGCAGAGGCGGCGCGCTTCTCGTTCCTGCTCGGGCTGCCGGCGATCGCACTAGCCGGTCTCAAGGAACTGTGGGAACTGCACAAGGTTCATCTCGACGCTCATGGCTGGTCGGTTCTGGCCGTCGGGCTGGTCGTTGCCTCGATCTCCGCCTTCTTCGCCATCTGGGGCCTGATGCGCGTGCTGGAACGTTTCTCGGCCTGGCCTTTCGTGATCTATCGCGGCCTGCTTGGTGTCATCCTGTTGCTGAGCGTGGCGATGGGATGGCTGGCTTGACAGGCCAGTGTTGCGCGCCGGCACCACTTGGATGCATGAGTCGATCCCCCGGAGATGTGATCGGCCGCATTCATTGACTTCGGAAGATAACAGCCCTTAACATTCTGTTAACAAAACAGATTGGTGGGGCCGAATGGCATCCTCGATGGGTTGGCGCCGCAAGGCGAAGAGGCTGGGGCTGGCGTTTGCGCTGTCCGCTTTCTGTGCGGCGGGTTCCGCTTACGCCGCACCCGTTTCCATGGTTGTCGGCGGCTCGACCTCCCAGCCGATCGGCCACTATGATTTTTGCAAGATCCATGTCGCCGAATGCTCGATCCGCTCGCCCAACAGCGAACCGGAACATATGACCAGCAAGCTGCTGCACGATATCTCGGCGGTAAATCTCTCGGTCAACACGCGCGTCAAGCCGATGAGCGACATGGACAATTACGGCAAGGACGAGTGGTGGGCCTATCCCGACAACGGGTTCGGCGACTGCGAGGACTACGCCCTGGAAAAGCGGCGTGAGCTCAACAGCCTGGGCATCGCCGTAGCCAATCTTTTGATGACGGTGGTTCGTAAGCCGGATGGCGAAGGTCACGCCGTGCTGACGGTACGTACCGACAAGGGCGACTTCATACTCGACAATCTGACCGACAAGGTCCGCCTCTGGAACCAGACCAGCTATCGCTATCTGAAACGGCAGGCGAGCGACAACACCGGGCACTGGGTTTCCATCCTTGGTGGCGACGAACAGCTGGTCAGCTCAGTCAAATAGTCTCGTCGCCCGGCGGCGCCGGCTGCATATCCTGATCCATGCCCCCGAACCGGTCTTCATAGTGCCGGTCGACGGTGCTATCCACGGCCGCTCGTTGGAACTGGTAATCGGATAGATGCATGGATTTTCTGACGCTTCTCAACGCGGCGCCCCTGCTGATGGGCTTGGTCAAGGCCGCGCTGCCGCAGGCGGTCGCCACCACGATGGCATTCGGCCAATGGTTTGTGTCGCTGCCGCCGTGCCGTGACTTTGCCTTCGAGGCGAGCAGCTATCTGGTCTGCGAGGTCGATCCGAAACTCTATTCGATCGAGCTGTTCTGGAAGGATCCGGCCGGCAAG
>NZ_JBFUGJ010000078.1:0-20678 GCF_056402975.1 Mesorhizobium sp. P3_A9
GCATCCATGATGGCTTCGACCTACAAGTCGGAATGGCTGTCGTCGGGTATGGTCAAGGTGTTCTACGACGGCGTGCTCGATTCATGGACAGCCGTGATGGTCGAGCCTTATGCGGATCGTCTGGACTGGTCCGGCGAGCCGTTGTTTACGCCGGAGCATTTCGCCGAAGTGGCGGTGGAAGCCGATCGTCGTGGCCTGCAGATCGCGGTGCATTCGATCGGTGACGGTGCGGTGCGCGCGGTGCTCGACGGCTATGAGGCGGCGCAGAAGAAAAACGGCAGGCGCGACAGCCGGCATCGGATCGAGCACATCGAGGTCACGACCGAGACCGACGTGCCGCGCTTTTCCGAGCTTGGCGTCATCGCGTCGATGCAGCCGCCGCATCCGCCCGGCGCACTCAACTTTCCGCTGGAGCCGACGCTGTCTCGCATCGGCCGCAAGAAATGGCCGCTCAGCTATGCCTGGCGAACGTTGAAAGAGGCCGGCGCGCGCGTTGTCTTCGCTTCGGACTGGCCGGTGTCGCCGGTCGATCCGATCCTGGGCATTCAAGCGGCAGTGCTGCGCAAACCGTGGGCAGAGGGCGATCCCGACCAGAGCTTCTCGCTGCTGGAATCTGTTGCAGCCTATACAGTGGAAGGCGCCTATGCCGAATTCGCCGAACACCGAAAAGGCCGCCTGAAGCCAGGATATCTGGCCGATCTGGTGGTGCTCTCGGCCGATATCGAAACAACCGCGCCGGAAGCRCTGCATACCGTGCGGCCGGTGACGACCATCTGCGGGGGCAAGGTAACTTATCAAGCCTGACGGTGGCACGGGACTTGCCTCCTGAATCAAGATTCAGCTCCGCAGTTGCCAAGCCGACCGGCTTGTGATGACAATCAAACAGGAACGACACCTGCCGCTAAGAGCAGGCTTCTCTCAATGGGGTAATCGTGCCGGAAATACCGGGTAAGAATGCGATCGAAGTCCGTGGTGTGCGCAAGGTATTCGGCACCGGGGAGGCGCAAGTCGCCGCACTGGATACCGTTTCCGTCTCCATCCGCGAAAATGAGTTTTTCACACTGCTCGGGCCCTCCGGCTGCGGAAAAACAACGCTCTTGAGGCTGATAGCCGGCTTCGATTTTCCGAGCGCCGGCGAAATCCTGCTCTACGGCCAGGACATCGCGCCGTTGCCGCCCTTCAAGCGGCCGGTCAACACCGTCTTCCAGTCATACGCACTGTTCCCGCACATGACGGTGGCCGACAACATCGGCTTCGGCCTGGAAATGCTGGGCAAGCCGAAGGCCGAGATTACGGCGCGCGTCGCCCAGATGCTGAAACTGGTCAAGATGGAAGCGCTGGCGGGCCGCCGTACCAGCCAGATCTCCGGCGGCCAGCAACAGCGCGTCGCGCTGGCGCGGGCGCTCGCACCACAGCCGAAGGTGCTGCTGCTCGACGAGCCGCTCTCCGCCCTTGATTACAAGCTGCGCAAGGAAATGCAGATCGAGCTGAAGCGGCTGCAGCACGAGACCGGCATCACCTTCATCTTCGTCACCCACGACCAGGAAGAAGCGCTGACCATGTCGGACCGCATCGCGGTGATGTCGGCCGGCAAGATCCTGCAGGTCGGTTCGCCGCGCGACATCTATGACCGCCCGGCCGAGCGCTTCGTCGCCGACTTCATCGGCGAAACCAATTTCCTCAAAGGGGCCGTGGTGTCGAAAAAATCCGGCGTCGCCACCGTCAAGCTCGCCTCCGGCGCAACCGTGGCGGCAGGGTTCCCGGAGAACTTCGATCCCTCGGGTGCAGTCACGGTCGTGGTCCGGCCTGAGCATGCGGATCTGATCGCCGATGTGTCCAAGGGCACGGTCGCCGGAACGCTGGCGAACGTCGTCTATTTCGGCACCGACACGCACTACCACGTCAAGCTCGATGGCGGTGACAACTTCATCGTGCGTCACCAGAACAGCCGGTCCGGCGCGGTGACGTTCGAGCCAGGCGCCAAGGTCGGCATCGTCTTCGAAGACGACGGCGCGCGGATACTGAAGGACTGATGACAATGGCGCTTTCCCAAGCCGCGTTGTTCGAAGCCAAGGCCGAGAAAGCAACCGCCAGGCGCAACCGCCTGCTTTCCCTGCCGGCGCTGATCGTCATCGGAATTTTCGGCGTGCTGCCGCTGCTGATCATCCTGGTTTACTCGTTTCTCCAGGCCGCGCCCTATGGTGGCGTCCAATGGAAGTTTTCGACGGACGCCTATCTGAACTTCCTGTTCCAGCAGGATATTTTCGACGACACGCTGCAGTTCACGCCGGATTTCCTGATCATCTATCTGCGCTCGTTTCTGTTCGCCGTGGTGACGACGGTCATCTGCCTGCTGCTGGGTTTTCCGACCGCCTACTTCATGGCCACGCGCACGCCGGCGCAGCGCAACTGGTGGGTGCTGCTGATCACCATCCCGTTCTGGTCGAACCTTCTGGTGCGCACGCTGGCCATCATGTTCATCATTCGCGACGAAGGCCTCATCAACAATCTTTTGATGGGGCTTGGCGTGATCGATAAGCCGATCACCATGCTCTACACCAACTTCGCCATCCAGCTCGGYCTGCTCTACTCGTTCCTGCCATTCATGATCCTGCCGCTCTATGCCAGCCTGGAGAAACTGGATTTCCGGCTGGTCGAGGCCGCCAACGACCTATACGCGACGCGCCGGCAGGTTCTTTGGCGGGTGATCATTCCGCTATCGCTGCCCGGCATCATCGCCGGCTGCCTGCTTGTCTTCATTCCCGCGCTCGGCGCCTATGTGACGCCGCTTATCCTTGGCGGCGGCATCCATCTGATGATCGGCGATCTCATCGCCCAGCAATTCGGTTCCGGGCGCAACTGGCCGCTCGGCTGCGCCCAAGCGCTGATCCTGATGGCCGCGGTGCTGGTCGCCCTTTACTTCTACGTTCGCACCACTTCGGGGAAGATCCAGCATGGCTGATCCCCGCAACATCGATATCAAGGACCAGCCCGGGTTCCGCACGATCGCCATCATCTGCGTTGCGGTGCTTTACGTCCCGATCCTCATCCTGATGATCTTTTCGTTCAACACGGGTTCGCTCGTCACTCATTGGGAGGGTGTCGGCCTGACCTGGTACGGCACGGCACTGCTCAATGAGGAATTCCACAACGCCGCCGAGAACACGCTGATCATCTCTGTGAGCGCGACGATCGTTTCGACGATCTGCGCCACGCTGGCGGCGATCGGTATGACCCGGGTGAAGCCATGGCGTGGCCTGCCGGCCGCCTTCATGGTCATCAACCTGCCGCTGATGGTTCCCGAGATCATCACGGCGGTGGCGACCTTGTCCTTCTTCGCCCTGATCGCCGGGGCCTTCGGGCTGAATTTCGGTATCGGCAATCTGATCCTGGCCCATACCGTGTTCTGCATTCCTTTCGCCTACATGCCGATCCGGGCGCGTCTCGAGGACATGGACCTGACGCTCGAATCCGCCGCCGCCGATCTCTATGCCACGCCGTGGCATGCGTTCCGGCGCATTACACTGCCGCTGCTTGTTCCCGGCATCATGTCGGGTGCCGCACTCGCCTTCATCGTCTCCTTCGACGATTTCACCATCACGCAGCTCGTCGCCGGCCCCGGCCAGACGACCCTGCCGCTCTACATCTGGAACCAGATCAGGCGGCCGATGACGCCGGAGATCAACGCTATCTCCACCATCCTGCTCCTGGTCTCGATCCTCTTCGTCTCGGTATCGTTCCTGATCGCGCGCCGACGCGCCAAGTGAATCAATGGGAAGGCAAAGGAGAACAAAAAATGTCTAGGAAACTGATGGCTGCCGTTTCGACGGCAGTGCTTTTGTGGGCGGTGCCCGCACTCGCCGATGGCGAGTTGCATATCTACAATTGGGGTGACTACACCAATCCCAAGCTGATCGAAAAGTTCGAGAAACAGTACAACATCAAGGTCACGCTGGACGACTATGATTCCAACGAAACCATGCTGTCGAAGGTGCGCGCCGGCAATTCCGGCTACGACATCGTGGTGCCGTCCGACTACACCGTGAAGATCATGGTCGACGAGGGCCTGCTCGAAAAGACCGAGCCCAACGCGATGCCCAACGGCAAGAACATCGATCCGCGTTTCCTCGACATCTATTGGGACAGCGGCCGTCACTACACCGCGCCCTGGCAGTACGGCACCACGGCGTTCGCCGTCAACACGGACAAGTTCAAGGGCAACATCGACACGCTGGCCATCCTCTTCGACCCGCCGACTGAGCTGAAGGGCCAGATCAACATCCTCGACGACGTCAACACCGTCATGCATGCGGCCGAGCGTTATGCCGGCGTGCCGCGCTGCGGTGCCGACAAGGCCAATCTGAAAAAGGTCAACGACATCCTGACGGCCGCCAAGCCGTCCTGGAAGACCTTCAGCTACGACACCATCACCAAGATCACCTCGGGCGACGTGATCGTGACGGAACAGTGGAACGGCGCGACCTATCGCTCGCGGCAGAAGATCCCGGCCATCAAATATGCCTATCCGAAGGAAGGCATCGAAGGCTGGATGGACAATGTCGCGGTGCTGAAGGGCGCCAAGAACCTCGACAATGCCAAACTGTTCCAGGATTTCATCATGGCCCCGGAAAATGCGGCGCTGATCTCGGAATTCGCCGGCTACGACAATGGCATTGCCGGCAGCCACAAGTTCCTGCAGCCGGATTTCGCCAATTCGCCGGAACTCAACCCGCCGGCAGGCGCGCCGGTAGCGGAATTCGTTCCGCCCTGTCCGCCGGATGTGGTGGAAATCTACAACAAGATCTGGACCAATTTGCGCAAATAGGTTCGGTCTAAAGTCCAGCGGAAGGGAGGCTTCGGCCTCCCTTCTTTGCGACGCGTCGCATGTGGAGGGCACACGCGACGCTGCAAATTCTTGTTTTCATGCATGTCGTCGTCCCAAAACCGCTACGCATTTTTGGGCGGCATGCATCGTGGGAGGGTTCCATGACATCGTACCGCAACAGCGACCCAAGGCCGCCGATCATGCAGGGCTCGCCGCCCGCCATGGTGCCGCCGAAGCTCGACTGGGACCGGCCGCCGTGGAACCGCTGGGCGTTCCAGCACATCAGGGAAATCCTGCCGACAGCCGAAGTCTGGCGCGGCAACGGCCATCGCCATCGTCTCGAACGCGCCGAGGTCGATCTCGACGGGCTGGCGGTCGAGGACAGCGAGGGCAAGCCGACAACGCTCGCCGGGCTGCTCGACGAGACCTATGCGGACGGCTTCCTGGTGCTCAAGCACGGCAAGGTCGCCTATGAGCGCTATTTCAACGGCATGGACGAGCGCACGCTGCATCTGTCGCAGTCGATGGCCAAATCCGTCACCGGCTCGGTCTTCGGCATACTGGTCGGGCGCGGCCTGATCGATCCGGCGCGGCCAGTGACCGACTATTTGCCGGAACTCGGCGCGACCGGCTGGGCCGGCGCCAGCGTCCAGCATGTGCTCGACATGACGAGCGGCGTGCGTTTCTCCGAAGAGTATACCGACCGCTATTCCGACATCGGCCAGGTCGATGTCGCCWSCGGCTGGAAGCCGGTGCCGCCGGGCAGCGATCCGGAYTTCCGCTGGCCATCGCATATGTTCGAGTTGATCCTGGGCTTGAAGGACACGGTCCGTCCGCATGGCGCCCAGTTCGAGTACCGCTCGATCGAGACCGACGTGCTCGCCTTCATCATGGAGCGGGTGACGGGCAAGCGTCTGCCGCAACTGGTTTCCGAAGAACTCTGGCAAAAGCTCGGCACCGACGAAAGCGCCTGCTTCACCGTCGACAGCGCCGGCTATGCCGTGGCCGATGGCGGCTTCAACGCCACCCTGCGCGACTATGGCCGCTTCGGCCAGATGATCCTCGACAATGGCGGCGGCATCGTGCCGGCCGACTGGGTCGAGGCCACACGCAACGGCAGACATGTCGCCGATTTCTCCGAGAGCCTGCCAGAGGGCAGCTACCGCAACCAGTTCTGGATCGAGAACCCCAGCTCGCGCGCACTGATGTGCCGGGGCGTGTTCGGACAGATGATCCACATCGACTGGAACACAGGAATGGTCGTGGTGACGCTTTCGACCTGGCCGGATTTCAGCAATCTCGCCTACGCCGTCGCGACGCTGAAGGCCGTGCACGCCATCGCCGCCGCGCTCAACTAATCCCAGAAGAAACGATCCTGGAAGGAAATGCCATGACCGGCAAGACCGCGTTCGAGACCCGCTATGGTTTCCGCCGCAATGAGGTGCTGCTTGGCAACTGGCGCGAGAACCCGTTCAATCGATGGTCGTTCCAGAACCTTGGCGAATTGGTGCCGACGGCACGCGTGGCCGCGGCACCGGCCAGTGTTGAGGCGCCGGCACGGGATTTCGGTGGTTTGCTCGGCGAAAAGGTTTCGGTGGCCAGCGCGCCGGAGACAGTGGCCGACTTCCTCGTGCGCTCCAGCACCGACGCGCTGACGGTGATGAAGGGCGGCAAGATCATTGGCGACTGGTTCGCGCCGCATATGGATTTCGGCGCTCGCCACATCATCTTCTCGATCAGCAAGTCGGTGACCGCGATTATCGCCGGCATATTGGAAGGCGAGGGCACGTTCGATCCGGAAGCGCCGGTGACGCAGTACATTCCCGAAGCCACCGGCTCGGCCTATGGCGATGCGAGTTGCCGGCATGTGCTCGACATGAGCGTCAGCCTCGATTTCGAGGAGGCCTATCTCGACCCTGAAAGCGCCTTCGCCCGTTACCGCCGCGCCACGCTGTGGAACCCGGGCGGCGGCACGGAAAGCCTGCGCGAATTCATCCTGAGCCTGCAGCGGCTTGCCGAGCCGCATGGCCAGACCTTCCGCTACCGTTCGCCCAATTCCGACCTGCTTGGCCTGCTGCTCGAACGCGCGTCGGGCCAGCGCTTCACCGAGCTGATGCGCGAGAAACTGTGGCTGCCGCTCGGCGCCGCCAGCGAAGCCTCGATCGGCGTCGACATGGAAGGCACGGCACGCACCGCCGGTGGGATTTCGGTGACGCCGCGCGATCTGGCGCGCATCGGCGAGATGATGCGGCAAGGCGGCACCGCCAATGGCCGCCGCATCGTGCCGGAGGCCTGGGTGCGCGACACGACCAGCACCGGCGGGAGTGCGGCAGCCTGGCAGCGCGGCGCGATGCTGCCGCTGTTTCCCAAGGGCCGTTACCGCAGCAAATGGTACCAGACCGGACACGAGAACGGCGCCTATTGCGGCATCGGCATCCATGGCCAGTGGCTCTATGTCGACCCCACGACCGAAGTCGTCATTGCCAAGATGTCGTCGCAGCCGGTGCCGGTCGACGATCCGCTCGATGCCGAGATTGTCGCGTTTTTCGAGGCGCTGAGCCGAATGGTCTGAACGCCACATTAGTGCGCGCTTTCCTGTGGACCCGCCGGAGCGATGAAAGCACGGCGGTTGGCGGATTGCATGTCTGCGCCTATGGTCGCCGCTCTTTTCGAGAAGAGCAGGAATGACATGGCATCCGACATCAAACGCATCGCAGCCATCATCGCGGCCGAAATCAAGGCGCGGCCCGAACAGGCGGCTGCGGCGATCGAACTGCTCGACGAGGGCGCGACGGTGCCGTTCGTGGCGCGCTACCGCAAAGAGGTCACCGGCGGGCTCGACGACACGCAATTGCGCGATCTTGCCGAGCGGCTCGCCTATCTGCGCGAACTCGACGCGCGCCGTGACACCATCCTGGGTTCGATCCGCGAGCAGGGCAAGCTGACCACCGAGCTAGAGGGCAAGATTGCCGCCGCTGCCACCAAGGCTGAGTTGGAAGACATCTATCTGCCCTATAAGCCCAAGCGCCGCACCAAGGCCGAGATCGCCAGGGAACGCGGGCTGGGGCCGCTGGCGGAGGCCATTCTTGCCAACCGTTCGCTGGTGCCCGCCGAGTTGGCGCTCGCCTATGTCACCGAAGAGGTAGCCGACACCAAGGCGGCACTGGAAGGCGCGCGCGACATCCTGTCGGAACAGTTCGCCGAGAATGCCGATCTGGTCGGTAAGCTGCGCACCTACATGAAGGAACGCGCCTTCATGCGCGCCCGGGTGGTCGACGGCAAGCAGGAGGCCGGCGCGAAATTCTCCGACTATTTCGACCATGTCGAACGCTGGGCAAATGTGCCGAGCCATCGTGCGCTGGCCATGTTGCGCGGCCGCAACGAGGAGGTGCTGTCGCTCGACATCGAGGTCGATGCCGACGACACTTCGCCGGTGAAGCCGGTCGAGCGGATGATCGCCAATGCCTATGCCATCGGCGCCAGCCTGCCCGGCGACCGCTGGCTGATGGACGTTGCCGGCTGGACCTGGCGCATCAAGCTCTCGCTGCACCTGACGCTCGATTTGATGCGCGACCTGCGCGAGCGGGCCGAGGAAGAGGCGATCCACGTCTTTGCGCGCAACCTCAAGGATTTGCTGCTCGCCGCGCCCGCCGGTTCGCGTGCCACGATGGGCCTCGACCCCGGCATCCGCACCGGCGTCAAGGTGGCCGTGGTCGACGGCACCGGCAAGGTGCTGACAACGACGACGGTCTATCCGTTCCCGCCGAAGAACGATGTGCGCGGCACGCARGCCGAACTSGCSAAGCTCATCCGCCTGCACAAGGTCGAGCTGATYTCGATCGGCAACGGCACCGGCAGCCGCGAGACSGAAAARCTGGTKGCSGACATGCTGTCCGACATGCCTTCCGATGGCGGGCCGAAACCGCTCAAGGTGATCGTCAGCGAGGCGGGCGCCTCAGTCTATTCCGCGTCGGCAACGGCAGCGGCGGAATTCCCTGGCCTCGATGTGTCGCTGCGCGGCGCGGTTTCCATCGCGAGGCGGCTGCAGGATCCGCTGGCCGAACTGGTCAAGATCGAACCGAAATCGATCGGTGTCGGCCAGTACCAGCACGATGTCGACCAGTACAGGCTCGGTCGTTCGCTGGAAGCGGTGGTCGAGGACGCCGTCAACGCGGTCGGCGTCGACCTCAACACCGCCTCGGCGCCGCTGCTGGCCCGCGTCTCAGGTCTTGGTGCGTCGCTTGCGGACGCCATCGTCGCGCATCGCGATGCGACCGGTCCGTTCGCCAGCCGCAAGGACCTGCTGAAAGTGGCGCGCCTTGGACCTCGCGCGTTCGAACAATCCGCCGGCTTCCTGCGCATCGCCAATGGCAGCGAGCCGCTTGATGCCTCGTCGGTGCATCCGGAGGCCTATGGCTTGGCCAAGAAGATCGTCGCCGCCTGCGGCCGCGATGTCCGTTCGCTGATGGGCGACAGTGCCGCGCTGAAGGCGCTCGATCCGCGCGTCTTCGTCGACGAACGTTTCGGCCTGCCGACGGTGCGCGACATTCTKGCCGARCTGGAAAAGCCCGGCCGCGATCCGCGYCCCGGYTTCAAGACSGCGACCTTYGCCGACGGCATCGACGACATCAAGGATYTGAAGCCCGGCATGCWSYTGGAAGGCACRGTGACCAATGTYGCCGCCTTCGGYGCCTTCGTCGATATCGGCGTCCACCAGGATGGGCTGGTGCATGTCTCGCAACTGGCCGACCGTTTCATCAAGGACGCGCATGAGGTGGTCAAGGCCGGCGACGTGGTGAAGGTGCGCGTCGTCGACGTCGACATCAAGCGCAAGCGCATCGCGCTCTCCATGCGCAAGGACGGCGGCGAGGGCGGCGCATCGAAAGGCGGCCCGCGCGACAATGGCGGCGGCAGGCCGGCACCGCGTTCGCCGGCGCCACAGCGCCAGCCGGAACGGCCGCCCCAGCAAGGGGCATTCGGCGCGGCATTGGCCGATGCGCTGAAGCGGAAGTAGCCTACCAGGCCAGAACAGCCGGCTCCTTCTCAAGCTGGCCCAGCAGCCAGTCGCGAAAACTGGCGACGGGCGGGTGGCCGCGCTTGTCTTGCGGGACGACGAGATAATAGGCGCTGCGGCTTTGCATCGGCTCACCCGGCGCGGGAACGAGCTGGCCGCGCTGCAATTCACCGGCGATGAGGATGAGCGGCAACAGCGCGACGCCGAGCCCTGCGATGCAGGCCTGGGCGGCGGTGCCGAACTGTTCGAACTGCATGCCTGGTCCGGTCGGCGCGCTCAGGCCCTGATGCTCGAACCATTCCGTCCAGGCGCCGGGTCGTGTTGCCATGTGAAGCAGCGGCAGGCGGCCGATATCGGCCGGCGCGGCGATGGCGCGCCCAGCGAGGAAAGCGGGCGAGACGACCGGCGCCACCGTTTCGCGCACCAGAAGCGTCGAGTCCGCTTCCGGCCAGTCCGGCAGGCCGTAGTGGATGGCGGCATCCAGCCTCTCCCTGGCGAAGTCGAAACGACCGACGCGGGTGACGAAGTTGATGGTGATGTCGGGATTGTTTTCGACGAAATCGGGGATCATCGGCATCAGCCAGCGCGTGCCGAAGGTCGGCAAAATGGCGAGGTTCAGGATGCCACTATGCCGATTACTCATCAATCCGAGGGCGGCGTCGCGCAATTGACCGAGTGCCGAACGCACCGCCTCGGCGTAGATTTCGCCTGCCGTCGAAAGCCGGACATTGCGGCTGTCACGCTCGAACAGACGGCGACCGAACTGATCTTCGAGCAGCTTGATCTGCCGGCTGACCGCGCCTTGAGTCAAATCCAGCTCCTGCGCGGCAGCGGTGAAACTGCCAAGACGGGCCACCGCTTCGAAGGCAGCAAGGGCGCTGATGTTGGGCAGAAGACGGCGCTGAACACTCATGATTCATTCCTAACGCTCATTGATCGGTGAAGCAATTTCGTTTGATTTTTTAAGGCCACGGGCCGATAAGCCAGGCTTCACCCGTTGAGGACCGAGAAACCATGGCCGCCGACAAGAATGCATTCGTCTGGGAAGATCCGTTCCTGATCGAGAACCAGCTTTCGGAAGACGAGCGCATGGTGCGCGACGCTGCCGCGGCCTTTGCCGCCGACAAGCTGGCGCCACGCATCGAGGACGCCTATCTCAACGAGACTTTCGACACGACGATCTTTCGCGAAATGGGCGATGCCGGCCTGCTCGGCATCAACATTCCTGAAGAATTCGGCGGGCTCGGCTCCACCTATGTGACCTACGGGCTGGTCGCGCGGGAAGTCGAACGTGTCGATTCCGGCTATCGTTCGATGATGTCGGTGCAGTCGTCGCTGGTGATGTATCCGATCTATGCCTATGGCTCGGACGAGCAGCGCAAGAAGTATCTGCCCAAGCTCGCCAGCGGCGAATGGATCGGCTGCTTCGGCCTGACCGAGCCGGATGCCGGCTCCGACCCGGGCGGTATGAAGACACGCGCCGAAAAGACCGCCAACGGCTACAAGCTCTCCGGCTCCAAGATGTGGATTTCCAACGCGCCGGTCGCCGACGTGTTCGTCGTCTGGGCGAAGCTGAAGGGCGAGAACGGCAAGGACGAGATCCGCGGTTTCGTGCTGGAAAAGGGCATGAAAGGCCTTTCGGCGCCGAAGATCGGCGGCAAGCTGTCGCTGCGCGCGTCGATCACCGGCGAAGTGGTGATGGAAGGCGTCGAGGTCGGCGAAGACGCGCTGCTGCCCAACGCCAAGGGGC
Source organism: Mesorhizobium sp. P3_A9 (assembly GCF_056402975.1). Classification (NCBI taxonomy): domain Bacteria; kingdom Pseudomonadati; phylum Pseudomonadota; class Alphaproteobacteria; order Hyphomicrobiales; family Phyllobacteriaceae; genus Mesorhizobium; species Mesorhizobium sp. P3_A9. Next base: position 11,590 of record NZ_JBFUGJ010000078.1, read on the forward strand.
TTGGCGGCCCGTTCGGCTGCCTCAACCGGGCTCGCTACGGCATCTCATGGGGCTCGATGGGAGCGGCGGAAGATTGCTGGCACCGCGCCCGCCAGTATGGCCTGGACCGCAAGCAGTTCGGCAAGCCGCTGGCCGGCACGCAGCTCTACCAGAAGAAGCTCGCCGACATGCAGACCGAGATCGCGCTCGGGTTGCAGGCATCGTTGCGCGTCGGGCGCCTGCTCGACGAAGGCAAGATGGCGCCGGAGATGATCTCGATCGTCAAGCGCAACAATTGCGGCAAGGCGCTCGACATCGCCCGCCAGGCGCGTGACATGCATGGCGGCAACGGCATCCAGATCGGTTACCACGTCATGCGCCATGCGCAGAATCTGGAGACCGTCAACACCTATGAGGGCACGCATGACGTGCACGCGCTGATCCTGGGCCGGGCACAGACGGGCATTCAGGCCTTCTTCTAAGCTGCGCCGAATTCAGGTGAGGCCGGCCTGCAAACGACCGATACCTGCGCTTCCCTGTTCTACTGCGTCGCAGTAGAACTGAGCTCACGTACCCAAAAGTACGCTCCGCTCCGGTTCTCGGTATCAGCCGTTTTCGACTCGGCCTGACCTGAATCTCGACACAGCTTAGCCGGCAACGCTGCTTAAATTAGGTGCACCGCAACATCTGTGCTTGGAGAATGGCCGGCAGATGTGTCAGGGTTCGGCGAATTCATTTGAAACGCCGATCTCCGGGGCCCCATGGCAATTCTGGCAGCCGTCTACCACCTGACCCACTACAAATATGACCGGCCGGTGGTGCTCGGGCCCCAGATCATCAGGCTGCAGCCGGCACCGCATTCCCGTACCAAGGTGCTCAGCCACTCTTTGAAGGTCGAGCCGGGGAACCACTTCGTCAATTTGCAGCAAGACCCTTACGGCAACTTCCTTGCCCGCTTCGTCTTCCCGGAGCCGGTGAGCGAGCTGAAGATCGAGGTCGACCTCGTCGCCGACATGACGGTCTACAATCCGTTCGATTTCTTCGTCGAGCCGTCGGCCGAGGCATTCCCGTTCGAATACCCGGAAGAGATACGCGACGATCTCGCCATCTACCGCACGCCTGAGCCGGCGGGTCCGCTGCTCTCGGCCTTCCTCAGGACTGTCGAGCGCAGCGCTCCCAACACCGTCAATTTCCTCGTCGACCTCAATGCCCGGCTGCAGCGCGAGATCGCCTATATCGTGCGTATGGAGACCGGCGTGTTCTCACCGGAGGAGACGCTGGCCGCCGGCAAGGGATCGTGCCGGGATTCGAGCTGGCTGCTGGTGCAGATCCTGCGCAATCTCGGCATCGCCGCCCGCTTCGTCTCCGGCTATCTGATCCAGCTCAAACCCGACCTCATCGCGCTCGATGGGCCGGCCGGTACCGCGGTCGACTTCACCGATCTGCATGCCTGGTGCGAGGTCTATCTTCCCGGCGCCGGCTGGATCGGCTTCGATCCGACCTCGGGCCTGCTGACCGGCGAGAGCCATGTGCCGCTTGCCGCGACACCGCATTTCCGCAATGCTGCGCCGATTTCCGGCATGGCGAGCTTTGCCAATGTCGAGTTCGGCTTCGAAATGCGGGTCGACCGTATCGCCGAGCATCCGCGCATCACCAAGCCATTCTCCGATGAGAGCTGGCGGGCGCTCGATGCGCTTGGCAACAATGTCGATGCCGCACTTGCGGCCGGCGACGTGCGGCTGACGATGGGCGGCGAGCCGACCTTCGTCTCGATCGACGATTTCGAGTCCGCCGAATGGAACACCGCTGCCGTCGGCCCGACCAAGCGCGAAAAGGCTGATGCGCTGATCCGCAAACTGCGCGAGCGTTTCGCGCCGGGCGGCTTCCTCCACTACGGCCAGGGCAAATGGTATCCGGGCGAAAGCCTGCCGCGATGGACCTTCTCGCTCTATTGGCGCGCCGATGGCCAGCCGGTGTGGAGCGATCCGTCGCTGATCGCGCGCGAAAAGAGTTCGGCCGATATCGGCCCGAAACAGGCCGAAAGCCTGCTCACCGCGATTGCCGGTGAACTCGGCATCGACAAGACCATGGTCAGCGAAGCCTATGAGGATCCGGCCGAGTGGCTGCTCAAGGAAGGCAAGCTGCCCGAAAATGTCGATCCGTCGAATTCCAAGCTGGAGGACCCGGAAGAACGCAGCCGCATGGCGAAGGTGTTCGAACGCGGGCTGACCAAGCCGTCGGGCTACGTGCTGCCGGTGCAGCGCTGGAACAGCCAAGCGTCGGGGCCGCGCTGGCGCTCGGAAAAATGGAAGACGCGGCGCGGCCGATTGTTCCTGGTGCCGGGCGATTCACCGGTCGGCTACCGCTTGCCGCTCGGCACGCTGCCCTATGTGCCGCCGGCGCAATTCCCCTACATCGTGCCAGTCGATCCGTCGTTGCCGCGCGGCCCATTGCCGGCGCGTGAGGCGATCTTGCCCACAGCGGCTCCGGCCGAACTGGAAGGCGCCGATGAGATGGCGCGCCGCCAGCAGGCGGCGTCGTTTACGGCCGCGACCGGCCAGCAGGACCGGGTCGAACAGGAGATCACCGAGATCGGCGGCGCGGTGCGCACGGCGCTTTCGGTCGAGCCGCGCGACGGCCGGCTCTGCGTGTTCATGCCGCCGGTCGAGGCGCTTGAGGACTATCTGGAACTGGTCGCTGCCGCCGAGAACGCGGCGAAGGCGATCGGCCTTCCGGTGCATATCGAGGGCTATGGCCCACCGCATGACCCGCGCCTCAACGTCATCCGYGTCGCGCCCGATCCCGGCGTCATCGAGGTCAACATTCATCCSGCYTCCAACTGGCAGGATTGYGTGGCGACGACCACGGCGATCTACGAGGARGCRCGGCWGACGCGGCTYGGCGCCGACAARTTCATGATCGACGGCCGCCAYACCGGCACCGGYGGCGGCAACCATGTCGTSGTCGGCGGYGCGACGCCSAATGACAGYCCGTTCYTGCGYCGRCCAGAYCTGTTGAAGAGCCTGGTGCTACAATGGCAGCGGCATCCGTCGCTATCCTATATGTTCTCTGGCCTGTTCATCGGCCCGACCAGCCAGGCGCCGCGCTTCGACGAGGCGCGTCACGATTCGCTCTACGAACTCGAAATCGCCATGGCGCAGGTGCCGCATCCGGATACCGGCGCGGCACCCCTGCCGTGGCTGGTCGACCGGCTGTTCCGCAATTTGTTGACCGACGTCACCGGCAACACCCACCGCTCGGAAATCTGCATCGACAAGCTGTTCTCGCCGGATGGTCCGACAGGGCGGCTTGGCCTGGTCGAGTTCCGTGGTTTCGAGATGCCGCCCAATGCGCGCATGTCGCTGGCGCAACAGCTTCTCGTCCGCGCCATTATCGCCCGCGCGTGGAAAAACCCGCTCGACGGCCGTTTCGTCCGTTGGGGCACATCGCTGCACGACCGCTTCATGCTGCCGCACCATGTCTGGGCTGACTTCCTCGATGTGCTCGATGACCTCAAGCTCACCGGCTTCGAGTTCCGTCCCGAATGGTTCGACGCCCAGCTCGAATTTCGCTTTCCCTTCTGCGGCGAAGTCCAGCACGCCGGCATCAAGCTGGAACTGCGGCAGGCGCTGGAGCCGTGGCATGTGATGGGCGAGCAAGGTGCGATCGGCGGCACGGTGCGCTTCGTCGATTCCTCGGTCGAACGGCTGCAGGTCAAGACCGAAGGCCTGAACCCGGAGCGCCACGCCATCGTCTGCAACGGCCGCATCGTGCCGATGAAGGTCACTGACAACCGCGAAGTGGCGGTGGCCGGCGTGCGCTTCAAGGCCTGGCAGCCGGCTTCGGGCCTGCATCCGGCACTGCCGGTCAACACGCCGCTGGTGTTCGACATCTATGACCGCTGGTCGGGTCGGGCGGTCGGCGGCTGCGTGTACCATGTCGCGCATCCCGGTGGCCGCAACTACGACACCTTCCCGGTCAACGGCAACGAGGCGGAGGCACGGCGGCTCGCTCGCTTCGAACCGCGCGGCCACACGCCATCCGGCTATGTGCTGCGCGAGGAACAACCGGCGGAAGATTTCCCGATGACCCTTGACCTCAGGCGGCCGGCAAGACTCTGATCAGCGATGGCAAAGGGGAATCACAAGAGGGTACGCGGCAAGCCGCAGATCCATAGCCTGCTGGAGCACTACCAGCCGATAGACGGCGTCGTCGACGAGATGGTCGACGCTGCGGGCAATCCCCGTCCGGTGTGGAAGCATTTCATCGAGGCGCTCGACGATCTCGGTGCCGAAAAGCTCGGCCAGCGTTTTGCCCGCGCCGACCAGTATCTGCGCGATGCCGGCGTCTACTACCGCGTCTACGACAAGGCCGGCGCCAATGAGCGCGAATGGCCGCTGGCGCATGTGCCCCTGCTCATCGAAGACGCCGAATGGGCCGCGATCAGCGCCGGGCTCGTCCAGCGCGCCGAGTTGTTCGAGGAAACCATCGCCGATATCTATGGGCCGAACCGGCTCGTCGAAAAAGGCATACTGCCAGCGGGATTGATCGCCGCCAGCCCCGAATATTTGCGGCCTGTCGTGGGCACCACGCCGGCCGGCGGCCATTACCTGCATTTCTGTGCCTTCGAACTTGGCCGCGGGCCAGACGGCCAGTGGTGGGTGTTGGGCGACCGTACGCAGGCGCCGTCTGGCGCCGGCTTTGCCCTGGAGAACCGCGTCGCCACCACGCGCGCGCTGTCCGATATCTATGGCGAGATGCATGTGCAYCGSCTWGCCGGCTTCTTCCGCCGCTTCCGCGATGCRCTGATCGGCATGGCCAGGGAAAGCGACGGCCGCGTCGCCATATTGACGCCGGGTCCGCTCAACGAAACCTACTACGAACACGCCTATATCGCCCGCTATCTCGGCATCATGCTGCTTGAGGGCGAGGATTTGACCGTTTCCGGCGGCAGGCTGATGGTGCGCACCGTTTCCGGCCTGATGCCGATCAGCGTGCTGTGGCGCCGCCTCGATGCCGCCTTCGCCGATCCGCTCGAACTGCGTTCGGATTCGCAGATCGGCACGCCGGGGCTGGTCGAAGCGATCCGGCAAGGGGCGGTGTCCACCGTCAATGCGCTGGGCTCCGGCCTGATGGAAACGCGGGCGCTGCTCGCTTTCCTGCCCAAGATCTCACGCGCMTTGCGGGGTGAGGAGTTGTTGCTGCCRAGCGTCGCSACYTGGTGGTGCGGGCARGCGACCGAGCGCGCSCATGTGCTGGCCAATATCGACCGCATGGTGGTCGGCCCGGCGCTGTCGACAAGGCTTGCCTTCGAGGATGATGGCCAGACCACGCTCGGCTCGGCACTGTCGGCCGGGGAGCGGGCCGAGCTGGTGGCGCGCATCGAACGCGATGGCGGCGCCTTCGTCGGCCAGGAAGCAGTGACGTTGTCGACGACGCCGGTCTTTGTCGGCGGCTGGCTGGAGCCGCGGCCGGCGAGCCTGCGGGTCTATCTGGCGCGCACGCCCGAGGGCTGGACGGTGATGCCGGGCGGGTTTGCCCGCGTCGGGATGTCGCTCGACCCGACGGCGATCGCCATGCAGCGCGGCGGCCAGGCGGCTGACGTCTGGGTGGTCAGCGACAAGCCGGTGGAGCGCGAGACGCTGCTGCCACAAGAGGGCGACAGCTTCACGCGCACCAGGCCGGGCAGTTTGCCCAGCCGCGCGGCTGAAAACCTGACCTGGCTCGGCCGCTATATCGAGCGCTCGGAAGACACTGTGCGCATCCTGCGCGCCTACCATGTGCGGCTGGCCGAGACCTCCGATGCGGATATGCCGYTGCTSGCCGAYATCAGGGACTATCTCGARCCSTTYGGCATCGACGTCGAMWCGGCRATCCCGTCCGGMCTGATCGGCACGCTSGACAGCGCCGTCTACAGCGCCGGRCAGATYCGCGACCGSTTYTCGCCCGAYGGCTGGCTGGCGCTGAAGGAYCTGTCGAAGACCRTCCATCAGTTCGCAACGACGGTGGCGCCKGGYGACGACGCGACSCGGGCGATGACGGTSMTSCTGCGCAAGCTCGCCGGCTTTTCCGGCCTGCTGCAYGAGAACATGTACCGCTTCGCCGGCTGGCGCTTCCTCGAGATCGGCCGGCGGCTCGAACGCGGCATCCAGATCGCCCGCACGTTGTCCCGGCTGACCCGCGCCAAGGCGCCGGACGGCGCGCTCGATATGATGCTGGAGATCGGCGACAGCGTCATGACCCACCGCCGGCAATATCCGGTGCAGACCGGTCGGCGCACGGTGATCGATCTTCTGGCGCTCGATCCGCTCAATCCGCGCTCCATCCTGTTCCAGTTGGAAAGGCTGAAGGCCGAGATCGGCCTGTTGCCATCGATCGGCGGCGAGGGGCACATGTCGCCGGCGGCCAAGGAGATCCTGCAGCTCAACACGGCCATCGCCATCAAGGAGCCTTCGGACATGACGGCAAAGGCGCTGGACGAGCTCGCATATGAGATAGGCGGCCTCTACAACAGCCTCGCCAAAGCCTATTTCGGCTAGCCTATGCTTTACGACATCAGGCTTCATCTCCATTACGATTATGCAGCGGCGGCCGGCGGCGGCCGCCACCAGATTCGCGTGCTGCCGTCGACGATAGCAGGCGTGCAGCGCGTCATCGCGGCATCCCTGTCCTTCGCGCCGGCGCCCAACGAACGGTCGGATTTTTCGGACTTCTTCGGCAACAACGTCACCTCGATCGCCTTTCGCGACGCGCATGATGAACTTGACATAAGGATGAGCGCACGCGTGTCGGTGTCGCGGCCCGAGCCTGGGCTCGACGTGTCGCCCGATATCGGCCGGTTGAGACAGGAGCTGGCCGCGGTGCGGTCGCTGGCGTCTGCGTCACCGCACCATTTTCTGGCGGGAAGCGCTCACTCTGGCATGGATGCAGCGATCACCGCCTACGCACGAGACAGCATCGCCGGCTCGGCCGCCGGTACGGCAATGAACCTGTGCAACCGCATTCACCGCGATTTCACCTATGATGGTGACGCAACCACGGTGCGAACCCGGGCCAGCGATGCGTTCAAGCTGAAGCGCGGTGTCTGCCAGGACTTTTCGCACATCATGATCGCCGGGCTGCGCGGGCTGGGCATTCCGGCCGGCTATGTCAGCGGCTTCCTGCGCACCATCCCRCCMAAGGGCAAGCCMCGGCTSGAAGGCGCCGAYGCCATGCATGCCTGGGTCAAGGTCTGGTGCGGACGCGACGCCGGCTGGCAGGAGTTCGATCCGACCAATGGCATGCGGGCCAGCAACGACCATATCACTGTCGGATATGGCCGCGACTATTCCGACGTCGCGCCGATCGTCGGCGTGCTGAAAACCACCGGCGGACAGGTCGGCGAGCAGGCTGTCGACGTTATTCCGGTCGCGCTCGAAAAGGCATGACAACGGCCTGAACACGCGCCAAGCGTTCCGCCGCTGCAATTCTGGGTGGACTTAAGCGACTTCTCAAACATCGAAGGCGCCGCTAATCTCTATTCGTTTCGAGGGGATTGTTTTGCCAAAGCGCGTAGGCGCGGGGTCTTGTAATTGAAAGCGGTCAGCGTCGTCATTCCTGCCCACAACGCGGCGAAAACCATCGCCACAACGCTGGCGTCGCTCGCCGGTGAGGCCGAGGTCATTGGCGAGGTCCTGCTGGTCGATGATGCGTCGACCGATAACACGGCTGACGTGGCACGGCAGGCTGCGGCGCAACTCATCTTGCCGCTGCGTGTGCTGCCGGCCGGCTGCCGCGACGCCGGTGGTGCTCGCAACGTCGCGTTGGCGCAGGCGCTCCAGCCCTGGGTGTACCTGATCGACGCCGACGATTTGCATCTCCAGGGCGGATTGCGCGCGCTGCTCGGTCAGGCGGACGCCCAGCCGAATGTCGACATGATCGTGGGCGCTTACCGGCGACGGGTGAACGGCCAGGATCGGCAGATCAAGGTGCCGAACGGCTATCAGGCTGCATGCCTGGCAAATGCTTCGGCCTATGTGAAAGGCGATATACGCTCCGTCGCCGTGGGCAGCGTGCTGGCATCCCGGCAACTGATCGGCGAGACGCGGTTTCCCGTGGGCCTTGCCTATGACGAGGACACGCTGTTCTGGGCGCGGCTGATGAGCAGGGCATCGATGGCCATGATTCCGCAACCGGTCATGGTCTATGAGGTTTCACCAGACCGTTCGGACGAGCGCTTCACGATCAACCCGGTGCGGCGGTTCCTGGAGTGGCGCCGCGAATTGCGCACGCTCACCGATTGCCGAATCCCGATGTCGGCCCTCAAGACCAGGGAGGGGCTTGTCGCCCTGAAGATTGCCCGTGTTCACTATGCGCGAGGCAACCTTGGGATGGCAGCGCGCTTCCTGGCAGTAGCTGCGGCCGCGCCGAAGCGAAAGTCGGACGCTTGGCGCTGTGTCCGCTACAAGGTGAAGATATGGTCCCGGCGCAGGTTTTCCGCGCCGGGAGTCTCCTTGCAAAACGCTCTATGACAGCCCGGCCGGACTTGGCGGTTGTCGTAATTGGATGCCGAGCCCCGGCCAGTATAGTCGGTTCAGTCAAATCTCTTCTCGACCAGGGCATTCCCCTCGAGATTCTGGTGGTCAACTCCGGCGGAGGGGATGCGAAGTCACTTCTGTATGATGCCGGTATCGATGTGCCGGTGATTGAAATCGCCAATCGGGTATTCGTTGGGGCTGCGCGCAATGTCGGGCTCGCCGCCACGACCGCGCCCTTTGTCGCATTCCTTGCGGACGATTGCCTTGCTTGCCCGGGTTGGGCCGAAGCACGAATACGTCACCACTCGGCTGGAGTTGCCACGGTTTCGAGCGCGATATCGAACAGCCATCCCCGCAATCCATTTGCCTGCGTTGCATATCTTGCCTTGTTCGTTCGCCGACTTCCTGGCCTTCCCGAGGAACTGGCGTTGCGCTACGGCGTCTCCTTCGACCGCCGGCTGTTCGAGGAGTTCGGCTTGTTCGACGACACGATGCGGGTTGCCGAGGACACGGAATTTCTCAAACGTTTGCCACTGGAATTGGCGCCGATTTGGGAACCCGAGGTTAGGACGATCCATCGCAACGAGACGGGGT
>NZ_JBFUGJ010000079.1:0-20537 GCF_056402975.1 Mesorhizobium sp. P3_A9
CTTATTTCCGTCTCGCTGACGGTTTCGCCGATCAAGAACGCCCTTGGCGAGATCGTCGGGGCCTCGAAAATCGCCCGCGATATTTCCGCCGCCAAGGAAAGCGAGCGCCGCATCAGGCTCTTGATGCGGGAGGTCAACCATCGCGTCAAGAACCAGTTCGCGGTCATCCTCTCGATGGTCAGGGAAACGAGCAAGCGCTCGAGCGATCCGCGCGAATTCGAGGAACTGATCCGTGCCCGCATCATGGCGCTGTCGCGTTCGCACGATCTGCTTGTCACCTCGGAGTGGGCCGGCGCCAGCCTGTTCGACCTGATCCAGGAGCATTTGAAGCCGTTCGGCCGCGAGGAGCAGATCCTCCTCGCCGGCCCAGTTCTGACGCTGCAGTCGAATGCGGTCCAGAATCTCGGCATGGCTTTCCATGAGCTTGGCACCAACTCGTCCAAATATGGCGCGCTGGGCAGCGAAGACGGCCGGGTCGAGATCACCTGGACAATCGAGTCCGGCGCCCAAGACTCGGGTAGTCTGGGCTCTGGTGCCGCAAGTGCCCAGGGCTCAGGCGTTCCGGGCGGGCGTGAGTTTCAGCTGCTCTGGACCGAGACATCCACGCCGCGCGCCGGCGAAAGCCGCGACGACAGCGCGCGCAAGGGGTTCGGCACCGTCGTCCTGCAGCGCGTGGCGCCGCAGTCGCTGGGCGGCTCGGCCGAACTGGAGCGCTCGCCCGGCCATCTCAGCTGGCGCCTCAGCGCGCCGCTGGCATCGATCATCGTGCCGCAAGCTGGCGTCGAACCCGATGACGGCGCCGCGCTGGGTTTCGGCATTTAGAGCGGTTCACCGGGGAACGCCGAACCACTTTTATCAGACACTTTCCCCAGATGCCTCAGAGGATGTTGGTCGTCACCTCGACGATGATGGCGGCGTTTTCCGACGTGCCGCCGGGGACATGCACGACACGTGAGACCCGCAGATCCTGAGGGCTGCCGTCGACCGTCAGCGAAACGCTTTCGCCAATCCGCGGCACCGCCTGGAAAATGGCGTCGGTGGCGTCCGGCCGGTTGTCGATGGATATGCGGCAATTGACGGTCATGAATATCTCCTGTGCTGGCCATGCCCCGTTGGTCAACGCAGGGTCGATGAAATGGTTTCAGGAAGACCGGTTCAAGGCGCCGGGGACGCCTGCGGGAGGGCTGCTCCCTGCTCATAGGCTCGACCACGCTTGACGCCTTCAAAGTTCGCGCAAAGGGGCGGCGGCCGCGCACAAAGAGCTGGTTGGGCAAGGAGTTGGCCGTGCCTGGCCGGCCTGGGCGGATGGCTGACAATTATATGCGAACATGCTAATATATTTGAAGCATGCAGACGAAGGAGGAGGGCCGTCGATGACTGAAAAGCAGGCCACAACCTACGTCGTGAGCGTCTTTGAAAAGCCCAGCTGGCGTACGGTGTTGACCACGAAGGACAAAACCAAGGCCTTGGCGATGGCGAAAGAGATTGGCGACAAGGTGCGGGTCAATGAGATCACGCCGAAGCCAAAGACGCGTTGAAGGCGTCCGCCAAGGATGAGCGCCGGAACATCGGGCGGCGCTGAGAGTTACTTTTGCGGCGGGGGTTCCAACGCCCCGGCAAGTCCCGCGATCCCTAGGGGCGCCCGCCGCCGCCGTGAATGGGGCGGCGGGTCTCTGCCGCAAAGCCTGATCACCCTATATTGCAATTGGATAAAATAACGGAACGTCCAATGGACGATACCGGAACCAAAGCGGTTACGTCGGACCTTTGCCCGAGGGCGCTGGGACCTTGGTCCCCATAGGAAAAGCCCGCCACAGGAGCGACCTGCGGCGGGCTTTCTAAGTGGCTACATCCCTGAGGAATCGACCGCTTGTGGTTGTACTGTGAACCACATGACCGCCTTAGCCTATGGTGTGATCGCGGAAGCCGAGCTTTGCCCTCGAGGCGGCATGACGATTTCCGGCAACTTTGTGGACGACGGACTCGTAAATCAATTGGCCGCCCTTTTGTCCCTTGTACCGGGGCGGCTGGCTCGCTGAGATTTCGTTGGGGTTTTCTCGGCGGGCCTGTGGCGGGCTTCAGTCTTTGTGCAGGACGATATACCGGCTGCTCACGGCATCCGCCCCTTTGCCCCGTGTGACGACAACCGTCCTGTAGCCGGCAGGCAGTGAACCTGTTGCGGCCGGGTCGACCGAACGGCACCGCCCGACCATTTCCCCGTCAGGGGCGGCCGCGAGCCTGTCAGCCAATGCCAGATGGCATTCGTCAAGCGATGCAAAACTAGTGGGAGCCATCTCAGCCGGCTTGCAGACGGATGGGGCGCCAGGGTTGCAAGAGAGCAGAACCATCACCGCGGAAGTTGCCAGATCCATTTTTGAAGCTCCATTCGGACAAGCTTCAACGCGCTATGCCGATGTTTGTTGCACCGGGCTGACTGCCGGCTGGCTTCAGGGGCGGGCCCTCTTAAATGGCCGACGGGAACAAGAGAGGAGCGGGCCGGTTTCTGAGGATGGGAGGAAATGGATATGCCAAACAGGATCAAAGACCCACTGCGACCCGACCCGAAGAAGACACCTGTCCGTCGTCCCGACAAGGAAGCGTCGCCAGAGCCCCGACACGTCGATCAGCCACCGCGAGACGTACGAGAGGCGCCGGCACCCATCCAAACGGAGACAAGACTCCTGACCGCCGCTCGACGGCCGGGACGACAAAAAACCAATGGTGAGGTTTTGTCTGGTTCCCGCTCATGGGCTCGAACCACGATTCACGCCTTCAAAGGGCGCTGTCCTACCATTAGACGAAGCGGGAGAAGTGGGGACGGTTATGGAGCCGGCACGGCGTGCCGTCAATTCGGGAAATTGTCGGACGACGCTTCGCAGCGTTTCTTGGCTCGAATATGGAGGTGACGCAGCGTCACAACCCTATGTGCGCATTGACTAAAGTACCGGAACGTCCAACGAATGTTACCGGAACCAAAGCGGTAACGCCGGACCTTAGAAAGCAAGGGCACAAGACCTTGGTCCTGCCTTCCTCCAGTTGAGAACGGAGTTGATCGGCACGACATAGGGCCGCTCCGTGGAGGATCAATAGCAGACTGAATTTGGGCTGATAGGGTGTGAACGCGGAAGGCTTTCCACGGCCAGGCGGCCCGGCTGCGCATTCCTTCGGGGAGATAGCAGCCGGGCCATGCCGGGAAATGGAGAGCCCCCCGGCACTTATAATATGCACGGAGGCTAATGTAATCGCAACATTATCGTGTTGGGCCACCAGCTTGATGGAACATTAGCCGTCTCTAAAAGTTTTTGCCTGGCGGCAGGTGGTGCCCTCCATCTCCTGCCGAAGATCGGGCCTCCGATCGGCCCGCGCCCCTCTGGCCGAGAGCGCGGGCTTTCAATTCAATGGACGCCGGGCCGTCAATCCGGGAAGTCTATTCCCGGGTCGTTGCAGCGGTAAACCGGGCAGTGCCCGTCGCGCGCCGGGATATAGGCCGACATCGGAATTTCAGGCCAGTCGCATTCATTGCCGAACTGCCGGACATAGCGGTCATAGGTGTTCGGGCCGGTGGTCAGCACCACGGCGCGACGGCTCTGGATCATGGCCCGGATCTCGCCGCAGCTCATGCTGCGGCTGTCGGGCCGCGCCTCGGCCAACCCGGTCGCCGCAAGCACGGTGCCCAAGGTCACCGACAGGATAAGGCGAGCAGACATCACATATTCTCCCTGTCTTGTTGTCTTGGCGCAATTCCCCGGGAAGCGCTACGCGTTTTTCCCGAGGAAACCGATTCACTTTTTCTGGAACTGCTCCCAGAAGACATGCATTGCCCTGCAAAACCCGGCACCTGACCGCTGGTTCCATGACAGGGCGTCGAATGCGCGTGGTCAGACGCGGCGGGCCGCCGCGCAACCAAATCACGCGTCGCGCATTGCTGGGCATGGACAGCAGGAAACCTTACGAAACACCGCAATGGTGGCCTGGAAACGAAGGCCGCGAAGCCATGTGCTGTTCCTTCTGCGGCAGCCGCGACCACCGCTATGAGGATTGCCCGCAAAGGACCGATCCGCCAGATGTCCCGTCCCAGGACGACGCAGAGAAATCTGACTGACAGAAGCTTGCGCTGGACAAGCTCGGCATTTCGCTCGACGACCTGGTCGGAGCGACCATCGACCCGGAACGGAGACGCAGCCGGGAGTTCGACCCGGCGCTGAATCCGAGAGCTTTCAGCCGTCCCTATTGGACGGAACTCCCGCACGTCGTTCACGTTGTGGGCTTCTGATATTCAGAGGAAAATCATGGAACAACTCGTCGAGGAATTCGGCCATCCCACCTACACCTCATTCCCTGTCATCGCGGCGCGGCTGCTGCTGGCGACGCTTTACGGCGCGGTGATCGGCTTCGAGCGCGAATGGCGCAATCGCCCCGCCGGGCTGCGCACGCATATTCTCGTCTGTGTCGCCGCCGCCACTTTCGGCATCCTGACCATCGAGATCGTCCATGCGCCGATGTTCGCGCAGGAGTCTGTCAAGGTCGACCCGATCCGCGTGGTCGAGGCGGTCACCGCCGGCGTCGCTTTCCTCGCCGCCGGCTCGATCCTGTTTTCGCGCGGAGAAGTTCATGGGCTGACGACAGGGGCCGGCATGTGGCTTGCCGGCGCGATCGGCGTCGCCTGTGGCCTCGGCCTGTGGCAGGTGGCCGGGTTTGCCACGCTGATCGTGCTGGTCGTCGCCGGGCTTCTGCATCGGCTCCAACCGCGTGCCGGCCTTGGGGGAGAGAAGAAAGCCGCTTCGGCGCCCGCCAAACGCCCGCGCGGCTAGATCCAGCCAACCTTTTGCGCAGTCGGGCGTTGTCCCTGCGAAGGGAAGGCCGCCCGGGCGGCCGTGCAAGCAAGAGGAGGCCGAGATGAAAGCTCTCACTATTGCGTCGCTGATGCTGGCCTTGGCCGCACCGGCAGTGGCCCAGACGCAGCAGAACCCGGCGCAGCAGGCCGACAAATGCCGGATAGAGACGGATCAAGGTGGCAAGCAGCAGTCCGGCAGCGGCAATCTGACCGAAAAGCTCAACGATTGCGGCGGCGTGCTGAAGCCGCCGGCCACCGGCGACCAAGGCATGGCCGCGCCGGCGCCCGACGAAGGCAAGACGCCGGTGATCAAGCCGGGCGAAGTGCCAACGCAGCCGCCGAAGCAGTAAATGGCATTACGCGGCATTATCGCCTGATAACGGAACCTCGTATGGCGCGAAACGTTTCTTTTACGAATTGAATTTGTAAAAGGATGGGACCGTGAGAGATATTGCCAGCACTGCCACGTTTCTTGCCTCTATCGCCATCGTCATCGTCTTGATGTTTATGGCGCCGAAGGGTTTCGGCTTCGATACTTCCCGTCCGATTGTGAACGGCGATCTGCCGACGAAATAGCAGGCAGCGGCTCAGCATAAAAAGCAGGCGAGGATTTCGCCTGCTTTTTGTTGGGTGACGACCCAAAACGCGATCATTTGCGGAAACGACTATCTCTTGGGATGGGCTTCAGCGAACCAGCACGCCGGCGTGATCGCACAGCGCCGTGAAGGCCTCCTGCGCCTGCGCCGCGCCGTCCTTGTCCTCCAGCGCCGCCTCGATCTTCTCGCGCGCCGCCTGGTAGAAAGGACCTCGGCTGGCATGCGGCCAGTCGATCAGGATTTCACTGGCGTCCTGAAGCGTCGCCACCTCGCGGATCGTGTCCGCGCCATGCGGCTTGACCCGTATCGGCGTCGACAGCATCACATCGGCCATTGTCTTTCTCGCTATTGGAGGATGTGGGCTTCGCGCGCAGCGTCGATCATCGCCCGCATCGCCTTTTCCGGCGGTGTCCAGCCGTCGAGCGCGTCGCGGCAGCTGCGCAGCGCTGCCCGGTATTGCCGGCCCTGGCCGGCAGGCCAGTCGCCGAGGCATTCCAGGCCCTCCCAGGCGCTGCGCACCACGCGCTCGCGCTCGGGGGCGAATTTCAGGCGGATCGGTCGGGGAAACAACTTGTCGTTCAACTGAAGGCTCCGTGGCATGTCGCCCCGAAAGGCCGTTTGAATCAACGGCACTCACAAGGGGCGCCGGATAACGCCGCCGGCAGGGGAGGGTTCCAGGCCAGAAAGATGAATTTTCAGTCGTGCGCGACGGCGTTCGACAGAGGTCTCGGCGCCGGCTGATCGGCAGCTTCCGACGTTTTCCCTTTATCGGGCCGGTCATGCTCGAACTGGTCGGTGCCGGGCAAGGCATGCAGCCAGGTCTCACGGCGGGTGATCCACAATTCGTATTGCGGCTCGAGGTCGGTCGGTGCGACGTCGAGGCTGCCGAGCATCACCTCGACCTCGGTGTCGCTGACCCACGCGACGCGGCTGCCGCAGGTCGGGCAGAAGCTGCGCGTGCCGTAGCTGGCGACTTCGCCCGATGTCGTGAAGACGTCGCGGGGCCAGATGGCGAAGGCCGAATAGACCGAGCCGCCCGCCTTGCGGCAGTCCTTGCAATGGCAAAGACCAACCCGCGTCGGCTGGCCGGTGACGACGAAATGCACGCCGCCGCACAGGCAACTGCCGGTCCTGCGTATGGTGTCGGACATGGTTGCGGCCTCCCTCAGTCAGGCTTTCGTCAGTCTGGCACGCTGCGGGCCGGGCGGTACAGAGGCGCCAAGCCGGGTGACGCAGCATCTTCAACGCCCATGCTGGCGAAATGGTTGCGGCTCGCCGCCGCCACCTTCTAAAGCGCGTCGCGTCGAGGCGGATTCATGCAACGCGCTTTAGGTCTTTGTTTTTATGCATGTCGTCCCCCCCAAAACCGAGGTCACTTTTGGGCGACATGCATTAGCCGCGCGCGGCCATGTGGTTGTCGAGCTTCTTGCGCGAAGGGCCGTAGCGCTTGATGATGGTCTGGGCCTCGCTCTGCGGGATGCCGTATTTGCGCGCGAAGGCGGCGACCTCATAGGTCTCCTCGCTCGAAACCAGCTTGCGGTCCTGTTTTATCTTCGATTTGTCGTCGGGCATATCGTGCCTCACTTTCTGTCAGCCGCACGGTCGCGCGGACACCGGTATATGGGATGTCGCGGTCAGACATAACAGAGATTTGTGCTGCCGGTTCCACCGCAGGCGGCGGACGGGCCGGACAAGGCCTGAATGGCAAGCAGCCGATTCAGGCCGATGGCTGGGCCGGGTCGGCGCCGTGCTGGTCGGTGGCGCCGCAATCGGCGCAAGGCGCGCTGGCGCCAGGACAGCCGCGGTGATGCGTGCCGGCGGGGCAGCAAAGGCCGTTGGAGCTTGTCCAGCGCGGGCATTGGAAAACCTGCCCGGTGCCGCCGCAGCCGTTACATTCCAGAACCGGTGACTGAACCAGATAGGACTTCGTCCCAAACCTTACGCTCGCGCCCAAAACTCAACCCGCCCAAATCGCTGCACCGGACATGCCAGTGCATTAGCCCCGGCTTAAAAGTACCACGTTGCCGGTTACGAACAAGTTTCATGATCATTAATTGTTCGTGAACGCGGGCGCACGGCAGGTCAGATGCGCCGGCTGCCCCTTTGCCTCAGGCCGGCTTCAGCCGTTTTGCGGCGAGATACATGAGGGCCGAGGCGGCCTGGCCGCGATCCCAGCCGGCGGCCTCGACCTTGTCGAGCAGCGCGTCGAGATGGGGGACCAGCATCTCCCGGCATTCTTGTTCATAGGCGGTGCTCAGTGCCGGATGCTGCGGCGCGCCAATGGTCAAGGCCTTGGCCATGCTTGATTCCCTCCCCGTGGGCGGGAACGATCATACCATCAGCAGGCAAACCGAAATAATCCGATTTCACTGGCGCGGAAGGCCGGGGCACTCCACATCATGGCAATCTTGCCGCCATGATTCCGGGCAATCCTGGAATCGGGCAATGACAACGGGGGTTGGCAATGACTGACACGCAAGGCAATTCGAACCGTGCCCTACAGCACGGTGCCGTCGGCTCGCGCTCGATCGGCACCGGCATCGTCGCGCTGGCCATCGTGCTGGCGCTGATCGGGGCCGTCATGGGGTCCTGGTACACGATCGACCAGGGCGACCGCGGCGTGCTGTTGACCAATGGCGCGTTGAGTTCGGTCGTCGATCCCGGCCTGCATTTCAAACTGCCCTGGTTGCAGCGGGTCGAGAAGATCAGCCTGCGCCAGCAGGTGCTGAAATGGGGCTGCGAGAACCAGAGCGATTGCGGCAATCTGCCGGCCATGCAGGCCTATTCGCGCGACCAGCAGCCGGCCGACATGCGCGTCACCGTCAATTTCCACGTGCCGGCGGCGGAGGTCTCCAACGTCTACACCAATTACGGGTCGATCGAGGCGCTGGCCGATCGCGTCATCGCCCGCAAGGCGCCGCAGGAAATCAAGACGGTGTTTGGCCAGTATGACGCGGTGTCGGTGATCCAGAACCGGGCCAAATTCAACAAGGATGTCGCCGACGCCATTTCGGCGGTGACCGACGGTCCGGTCATTGTCGACAGCGTCCAGGTCGAGAACATCGACTTTTCCGATGCCTATGAACAGGCGGTCGAGGCGCGGATGACGGCGCAGGTCGAAGTGCAGAAGCAGGAACAGAACCTGCAGCAGGAAAAGATCAAGGCCGACATCGCGGTCACCCAGGCCAAGGGCCGCGCCGACAGCGTCAAGGCTGAAGCCGAGGCCAGCGCCTACAAGACCAAGATCGAAGGCGAGGCGACGGCCGAAGCGATCAAGGCGCGCGCCGCGGCGCTCGCCAACAATCCGCTGCTGGTCGAACTGACCAAGGCCGAGAAATGGGACGGGCAATTGCCGAAGTCGATGATCCCCGGCTCGACGGTGCCGTTCCTCGAACTCAGCACGCCGGCGCCAATGGCGAACTGAGCCCGCAGTGAGGCAGCGAAGAGCCAAGCCATGATCCCGAACGGACTTCGGGAGGGATCATGCTTTTGGTTCAAAAAGCTCGACGACGTTGCCGGACGGGTCCTCGCAAAGGATCTGGCGACCGCCCGGGCCGTCGACAATCTCGTTGCGGAACGGCACGCCGGCGTCGCGCATCCGGGCGGCGAGCGCCGGCAGGTCCTGCACCTCGAGCACGATGCGGTTCCAGCCGCCTGGCTCGGGCGTGCGGCCATCCGGCATCGGTCTTGCCGCCGACGCCATCGGACCTGCAAGCCAGAACGTCAGGTCGTCGCGCTTCAGGATGGCCATCGCCGGACCGAACTGCTGCTGCAGTAGGAAATCCAGATGCCTGGTGTAAAATGCTATCGCCAACTCGACATCGCTGACGAGATACCGGACTGTCGCCATCCGCTGGCTCTCCTCACAAACTGATCAAGCTGCGAGGAATAGCCTTCAGGATCAGACGCGGCAAGGTTCGAGCCCCGGCGACAACGTCCTGTCCGCGATCTCCAGACCGGTGCCGATATCAGGTGCGGCAGCGCTTGCGGCAAAAAATCTCGGGGCCGGTGTCGGAACTGCACGGGGTCGCTCGTCCTTGGGTCGAAAGCCATCGCAAACCCTGGAGAGACAGCATGCCGGACCTCACTCAATCGCCGTGGCAGACCGCGGCCCTTCTCGTTGCCCGCCTGATCTTTGCCGCCGTCTTCCTGATGGCGGTGACCTTCAAATTCATGGGCATGGGCGCCACCGCAAGCTTCATCGCCGCCGCCGGCTTTCCCTTCCCGCTCTTGCTCGCCTGGTGCGCGGCGATCCTGGAGGTGGCGCTGGTGCTGTGTTTCCTGAGCGGCGCCTTCTTCACCCAGGCGGCCTTGGTCGCCGCCGCCTATGTGCTGTTCCTCGGGTTCTCTTTCCACGGCCCCAGCCACTGGGCCGCCAACCAGGCCGAGTTCGGCTTCTTCGTCGACCATTTTTCCTTCATGGCCGGCCTGCTGTTCGCCGCCGTGCACGGGCCGGGCAGGGTGCTGGCGCTGAATTTGGGCTGGCCGGGCAGGGCGTAGCGAGAGCGTCAGGCCCGAGCCAGGCGGCCTTCGTAGCCAGGCCGGGCCGAAGGCCGGCTAGCGGCCCTGCAGGACTTTGATCACCTTGCTGCTGTCAGCCGATGGCGACGAAAGATTGCGGTAGTCGGCATAGGTTATGCGTCCTCTGGCGACGGCATTCCAAAGGCGATTGCAGAACGTTGCCGGCAAGCGTTCCAGGCTGACATTGGCGACTTCAGCGAGGGTTTTTCTCTCGGCCAGCGGTAGTGTCGCCTGGTCGGCAATGCATTCCCTGGTGACTTTGGCCTTGATCGCCGGGCTGCCACTGAGGACTGTCTGGGCGTTGTTGAACTCGCCCTCGCTGACGGTTGTGCAGCCGGCGAGCATGACGGCGCCAAGCAACAAGGCGCCAAAGCGCGGTTCAAATCTCATGTGTCCCCCCAAGAAATCACCAGGCAGCAATCAGCAGCAACCAAGCAAAACTCGGTGACATCGGCAAGACGTTCGATACATCACGTCGCGAATAATGTTGGGCCAATGGTTTGACTTGCAGGGAATTTCTACCTCGACCACGATCGGGACATGCTCGGCGAGGGCGAGGAGGTCCGAGTCATGCGGCTAATGCAGCCTGGCCGGGCTGAAGGAGGCCAGTGCCTCAACGGCCCTGTCGATCAACCCCAGATGGGATGGCGGGGTACGGCCTCGTGCCGTCAGCAGCAGCTGATGCACCGGCGGGCCGAGCAACCAGCGCCGCATCTGGTGGATTTTTGCTTCGTCGACATAGCTCCAGTAGGCGCGCTGGGTGGCGTCGTTCTTGAATATGAACGTCGCCTCGGACAGCACAAAGTGGGCCAGCTGCAGCGCGGCATTAATCGATGATGCGGCAAGCCATTGTTCCAGCATTGCCGCCAGATCGAGATCGAGACAGGCGATGCCGCAGATCCAGTTATCTGCTTCCTCCTCATCGGGATTTTCCTGAAGGACCCGCAACCATGCGCCGGCAAACAGCGCCCGGATTGCAGCTTGCTCATGCGCCGGCCAATCCAGCCATTTACCTCTCTTCAAACGCTGCGCGATGATCGGTGGTTCGGTGCCCATCCACTGCGGCTCATGGACAGCCAGCTCAAGAATGCGCGGCAGGAAATGCTTGTAGTCGTTAACGTCGCCGACGGTCGTC
The DNA here is from genome assembly GCF_056402975.1 of Mesorhizobium sp. P3_A9. Taxonomy (NCBI): domain Bacteria; kingdom Pseudomonadati; phylum Pseudomonadota; class Alphaproteobacteria; order Hyphomicrobiales; family Phyllobacteriaceae; genus Mesorhizobium; species Mesorhizobium sp. P3_A9. Next base: position 11,087 of record NZ_JBFUGJ010000079.1, read on the forward strand.
ATGGCGTAGCCGGCATAGGGGCCGATCTGCTCGCCGGTCAGCGCCCGCAAAGGGGCGGAACTCAATGTCTTGATGAGCGTGACGGGATCGCGCAACGGCGAGGCGTGCAGAACTTGCGGCCGTGGATAGGATGCGAATGCCGCATAGCAGTCGTCGATCAGGCGCTGGAGCTGAGTGTCGGGCTGCATGCCCTATCGCTGCCGCAGCCGGTTGGCGAGCAGCGTCAGTGGCCAGATCAGCAGATAGGCGAGCGATGCGTCGGTCGGCCGCCAGAAGGCTATGCCAACGCTCGCCAGCGCGCTGAGGCCGATGATCAGGGCCGGCCGCCAGCCGACCTCGTGGCCCTCGGCCTTGCCGTCGACGAACAGCTCCGGGTGCGCCTTCAGGTGCAGGTCGCGCAGCACGGCCGCAAGCTGGATGGCGGTGATGTTGACGGCGTAGACGATGTGCGATTGCAGGAGCTCGTCATGCTCGCCGATCAGTGTCGTGGTGAACGGCACAACGCTGGTCACCAACAGCCAGAGCACGACCAGCCGGAACAGCCGCGCGTCGACATGCCCGACCTGGCGGAAGTCGATGACATGGCGCTGCCAGCATAGCGCCAGGATGAGGAAGGAGACCACCCAGGAGACGATCTTCGGCCTGAGATCGCCGAGCGCGCCGAACAGATCGCCATGGATATCGTCGGGCAGCCGAAGCCCGAAGACGAGCAGCGTCATGGTGATGGCGAGGATGCCGTCGACCAGCGCGTCCAGGCGATTGCGGGGGAGGTGGGATGGCCCTGGCATCCGGCTGTTATAGGCGAAGGCGCATGAAAATGGATAGACGCGACAAGGCGAGCCGCGGGCATGCCGGCGTCAAAGGCGCGAAAACCCAGTCCCGGTCTCAGACCTGGTCGTTGTAGGGTTCCTTCATCTGGCCGACCATGCGGGCCAGTTTAGAAAATGAGGGCATGTCGGCCTCGGGCTGGCATTGGTTGGCGAGTTCCAGCAGCCGGATCGGGAAATTGACGGCGTCGCGGCTCGATGCCGACATGCCGCCGGATCGCTCCTCACCGGTTTCCCCGGCCTCTGCCTTGCGCAGCGCGATGTCGATCTCCTGCGCTGTCAGCACCCCCTTTCGAACCAGGACGTGGTTGATCGATGCGACGGCCATCAGCAGGCCTTCGAGTTGCAGATTGGCGACRTTCATGGCGTTTTCCCTCAGTTGACCAAAGGTGAAACGCGCCAGCGGCGTTTCCGATCCGCAATGGAGGGATGGGGCGACGGAATTGGCTCGGCTCAGATCCTGTTGGCGAACAGCAGGACCAGCAGCACCAGCAGGATCGCCGCCACTATCCCGGCCGGCCGCCAGGCCCAGCCGCGCGACCACGGCCAGATCGGCAGCACACCGACCAGGACCAGCATGATTGTGATGATGGTGAAGGCGCCGGGGACGGTCATGCCAACCCGCCCGAAGCCGGCATTGGCTAGCGCTTCCGCTTCAGATGATCACCAAGCGGAATGTCCGGCGATTTGGTCTTCCATGGCGTCGATGCCTTGAAGTCCGCTGCCCGCAGTTTCGCTTCGTCCATGTCGCGCTCATCGCCTGTCATGCCGGCAATTGCGATCCTGGCGCCATGGCGGCCCTGGCGATTGGACCTTGCCTTGAACAGCGGGATGGCCTTGCGCTTCGACTTGTTGTTCTCGCCGTGGCCGTCCCTGCCGTCGAGTTCATAGGAGAGTTGCTTGTCGGCTGGCGGCGACCGCTGTTCGCGCCCTTTTTGATCTCCCACCCCGACGCCCTCCGATCTCGATGGCTGATTATAGACCAAACTCTCATGTCACGGCAAAAGGGCCCCGATTGCCTGGCCTGCCTCGAGAGATCCACGTAAAGCGGCGAGGCGTCTATTCCTGCGTCAGCCGCTCGCCATATTCGCGCCACAGCGCCTTGACGTCCAGGCTGTCGAGGCGCGGGATCGACGGATCGCCGCAGGTGATGGCGACGGCGCTGATGTCGTAGTGGGGAAAGGCACTGGCGACGAAGCGGATCGCGTCGCCGAGCGAGTTCACGCGGACCATAGGGTCGGCCTGGCCCTGACCGGTGCTGCGCACACCGGAAACCGAGGCTGGAGCATGCCGCATCCTGAACACGGATGCCATGGCTGGTCTGTCCATCGTCCTCTCCGACAAAGCGGTGCGACGCGAATCATTCCATGAGCTTGAGCTGATGATCCCACAGCTGCCGGTTTATGAAAAGCCGGCTAGCCAATGCGGGGTGAAGGTGGCCGGCTGATGCCGATCCGGTTGTCCGGTGAGGGCAGTTGTGCTATGATTTTGTCTATGGTGCTGATTTGCGCCGATGACCCGCCGCCGAGGCGGGTTTTTTGTTGGCGCTGACTTGCAGCGAGCCCGATCAGCCAATCTTCGATGCGACGACTGCGAGCGATGCCAGCTTGCCATCGCTCAGGCTGCGAATGTAGTTCTTGCGCCGCTGCACGAATTCGGCGCCCAGCACGATTTCATTGGCCTGCTGCTGCGCGGGTGACGGCAGGATGCCGGAGCTGGCTCTTTTCAGCGCCAGTTCGACATGCTCGCCGGTCTCGTCGATGATTTCGTCGATCTGGAAGCCGGCGTCGGCGAACAGGGTCTTCAGGGTGCTTTCATCGACGAGGTGGCTGGTCGCCGGCGCGATCGCCCAGGGCAATGGGTAATACGGCTCGCCGCCGTCCAGCACCGCTTCGGTCCAGATCAGCTTGCCTCCCGACTTCAGCACGCGAAAAGCCTGTCCGATGACGGTGGCCTTCTCGGCGATGTTCATGCCGACATAGAAGCAGATCGCCGCGTCGAAAATGTTGTCGGCAAACGGCAATTGCGTTGCGTCGGCTTGTTGAAAGCGAACCTTGTCGCCAAGGCCGCTGAGCTTGGTCAGCCGCGTGGATGCCTCGACAAAGGCCGGCGTCAGGTCGACGCCGTCGACATCGCAGCCATAGGTGGCGGCAAGGAAGCGCGCCGGGCCGCCAATGCCGCTGCCGATATCCAGGATCCGGTCGGTGGGCGAGGGCGCAAGACGGGCGGCATGTTCCTGCGTTGCGATGAGTTCGCGGCCGTGAAGCTGGTCGAACGGATAGAGTTGCGCGGCACTGAGGCTATCGATTTTGGCATCGGGGATGGCCGCCAGTATGCGCTCGACGATGCCGTCGCTGCCGTAATGCGTGGTGACGTTGCTCATGGCCGTCCTCCCGTCCTCCGGCGCAGCTTCCCATCAATGGCTGCATTAGGCAACGCGCGGGCAGCGGGGTGCCTTGAGGGCGAACGCTGCAGCGCTGGCAAACGGTGAAATAGGAATTTTTTCTTAGAAGACCGTTGACCGGGTGAGGGCAGCCATGCTACATATTTGTCCATGGTGCTGATTTGCGCCAACGACCCGCCGCCGAGGCGGGTTTTGTGTTTTTGGCGATCCTTTAGGTGACGGCGCTGCGGCTGCCGATCTTGAACGCTGGCGGGACAGCGCCCCTCTCTGTCCTGCCGGACATCTCCCCCACRAGGGGGGAGATCGGCTGTCATYKCSGCTTTCGCCAATCKCCARCGCTGYAAGAATGGCGAGGCGCCGGAAGCTGCCAATCTCCCCCCTCGTGGGGGAGATGTCCGGCAGGACAGAGGGGGGCGCCGTAGAGCGCGACCTTTGCGAGAATCCAATGACCCAACGCTACGCCACGATCATCACCGACAATGACGGCCGCGAAATCGTCAGCGCCATTGGCGCGTTCGAGGGTGCGGCGCCGCAGGCGCGGCTGGGTCGTGTCGAACAAGTCGCGCCCGGCGTATCGATCGGCATGGTGCGGGATGCGGCGGGTGGCTTTTGTTTCGAGCGACCGGGTGTCGGCGCAAACGCGATGTCCCTTGCTATGGCGGGGCTCAGAGCGCGGGCCGGCGCGGCAAGGCCGGCCGGTGCGGCGAAGCCTGCTGGGGCGGCAAAGCCGAAGCGCGCCAAGAGGGCCAGGAAGAAAAACGTTCGTTCGAAGAAGTCGGCCGGATCGATGCCGAAGGCAACGGTTTCTGTTGGCGTTGCCGATGCTCCGGGGCGTGACAATGGCTGATGATCTCGCCCCCGGGCCGGCACGCCGCAAGGCAAGGCCGGCAAGGCGCAAGTCCGCCGGCAGCGCCTCAGTTGCGCAAAAACCTCGTCCGAAGCGGACGAAGAAGACGCTGGGCGATGATTTCCTGGCTGCCGTGCGCGCCGATTTCCGGGCGCATGGCGCCAGCGTCATCGCCGAGGTGCGGGCCGACAAGCCGGACCAGTATCTGAAGATCGTGCTGTCAGTCCTGCCTAGGGAATTCGATGTCGCCGTCAACCATCTGGATGCCCTGAGCGATGAAGAGATCCGTAGCCGTATCCGCGGCCTCGAAGCCGTCCTCAGGCCGTTCCTCGAAGCCCCTGCCGATGGCGGCGAAGACGGAATATCTGGCGCTGCTGGCGGAGCTTGACCGCAGGCGCCGCACCAATCTGCTGGCCGCCTACACGCCGTATCAGCGCCAGGCTGAATTTCACGCGGCTGGTGCCATCAACCGCGAAAGGCTGTTCATGGCCGGCAACCAGCTCGGCAAGACCAGGGCGGGCGGTGCCGAATGGGCGATGCATCTGACCGGCCGCTATCCCCGATGGTGGCAAGGCAAGGTTTTCGACACGCCGGTGCGGCTGTGGGCGGCCGGCGTGACCGGCGAGGGCACGCGCGACAATCCGCAGCGCGTGCTGGTCGGCCCGCCGCAGCAGCAGGCGGCCTGGGGCACCGGCATGATCCCGGCCGATGCACTTCGTCAGACCATTTTGGGGCGCGGTGCGCCCGGCGCGCTCGACAGTGTCGTCGTGCGCCATGGCGGCGGCGGCGACGTGCAGGCCGGCGAGAGCGTGCTGTCGTTCAAGAGCTTCGAGAAGGGCCGCGAGAAATGGCAGGGCGAGACGCTGCACGGCGTCTGGTTCGACGAGGAGCCGCCGCTCGACATCTATTCCGAAGGCCTGACCCGCACCAACGCGACCGGCGGGATTACGATCGTCACGTTCACGCCGCTGCTGGGCATGAGCGATGTGGTGTTGTTGTTCTTGTCGGCGGGGGAGGTGGAGAAGATGGGTAAGGGGTAACCTCTCAGGACTTGGGTTCCTCGCCCCTGCCAGAGGCGGGGAACCCTGGTTCTGGGAGGTCTCACCCCGTCTCCCGCATCACCGCTCGGTCAGCGGCAATTCAGGTGATTGCCGGCAATGATGAATGCCATATCGCATGCTGCGATATCTGGTTGTGCTCGATGCAATCCGTTGCCAGTTTGCTGATTTCAGGATCGGCGGACGCCTGCGCCCATTCGACAAAAGCATCAACGACCACCAACCTCGCCCGACTGGCCAGCCCCAGGCCGTAACGCCGCACCACCGGCTCGGAATGGTCGAGCATCGCGCGGATCATGTTTGATGCAACATCTCGCCATTGCTCGGAAATATCTGCTATCGCCAAGAACGCCGTTTGCGGCCTGAGCAATGCCGCGTGCTGGCGCGCAAGCTTCAACTGCCAGTCTTTTGCAAAGCGCACGAATTGGACAGCTCCCATGCGCACGCCCTCATGCTCGTCATCAAGAGCAAACAGGGCTTGCGCCAGATGGTCGCCATCGTTGCGCGTGCTGCATCGCAAGATACACTCTACGGCATCGAAGCGTATGCGCGGGCTGTCATCCCCCAGCAACGCGGCCAGTTCGCCCACCATCGACCTTATGTTCTGGTTCTGAAAGGTGGCCAGAAACACGCCCGCCGCTCGCGTCCGGGCACTGGCCGATGTGAGCAGGAGACGAAGGCTTTCCAACGGCACCGTCTTGCCAAGCTCACCAAGAAGGTCGCTGGCAAGCGCGCCGCCGTGGTCATCGGAGGACGACAGCAGCCGCTGCAGTATTTCCGGACCTGTCATGGCATTTGTCGATTTGCCGAGCGGCAGCAGGATCTTGCCGCCTTCGCTGAAGTAAAGATGAGCGGTCTCGCTGTCCTCGGCGGACAGGCGCATCGCGTCGAATAGATTTGTCATGGCAAAGAGTGGCTTTCCCACCCGCGTAGAGTACAGGCCGCGCAGAATGCTCCGGCCCAAAACGCATCGGTGTCACCAATGCGGGGCAAGACTTACCGGATAAAACCGCAAAGGAAAAGATGAGTGGGCAGCGGTCCGAGAGGGGCCTTCGTAGGGCGCTGCACACCAGCTCAAGCAGCGCCGCCGCCATGGCGTTCCAATGGCCGATCAGGTCGAGCTGATGGTCAAGAAGGTGGATGGAGTCGAGTCAAGGGTATTGGCTGCCCGCAAGCTGCCTGGCGCGGGCCTTCGGATCAGTTGCTTTCCGGGTAAGCGGCTGACACCATATCCTTTCATCCCGTGTAATCTGATTGTACCAGACATTGCATACTTTATTTGGTGTATCCGGGATACAAACTTCGCGTTTGAGCCCTGAAGCAGTGGCGTACATCTTGCAGGTCTTCTTACTCGTATCATACGGAACGTTCGATTGGCATGCTGATGCACTGGCGGCAATGGCGACGACGATTGCTATGCGGATCATGTATCTCCCCCGAGTCATCAGCAACTTCGCATTGATGAACAGTATTATCAATGGCAATAGCTCGTCACGGCGGGTAATTAGGGCAAGCTCAAATGTCCCGTCACGTCACCTTCATGACCATCGACGATGCCGMGCATTACTCGGCGCAGGAACGTGCGGCGATCGTTGCCGCCTATCCCGCGCATGAGCGCGAGGCGCGCGCCCGCGGCATTCCGGTGCTGGGCTCGGGCCGCATCTTTCCGGTGGCCGAGGCGCTGATTGCCTGCGAGCCGTTCCGGCTGCCGCGCTACTGGCCCAGGCTCGGCGCGCTCGATTTCGGCTGGGACCATCCGTCGGCCGCGGTCGAACTCGCTTGGGATACGGAGGCCGATGTCGTCTATGTCACCAAGGCAGTGCGGGCCTCGCAGCAGACGCCGGCGATGCAGACCCTGACGCTGAAACCATGGGGCGAATGGCTGCCCTTCGCCTGGCCGCGCGACGGCCGCCGCGAGACGCTGGAAGGCGCCGGCGTGGCGCTTGCCAAACAATATGCGGCGCACGGGCTGAACATGCTGTCGCGCCACGCGCAATTCGCCGATGGTTCGGTCTCGGTCGAGGCCGGGCTGATGGAGATGYTCGACCGCATGCAATCCGGCCGCTTCAAGGTGTTTTCCACGCTGAGCGATTGGTGGGAGGAGTTCAGGCTTTTCCATCGCAAGGACGGCCAGGTTGTGAAGCTACGGGACGACCTGATGGCGGCGACACGCTATGGCGTGATGATGCTGCGCGAGGCGGTGGTCGATCCGGCGGAGTTCAAGGCGGCGCGACGGCCGGCAGGGCAGAGTGATCCGCTGGGGGCGTTTAGGTGAGAGCAGAGCAGCTGTAGCTTCGTCCCCCAAACTCAATCCGACAATTCCTGCTGCGACTTCCTGCAGTCGCGATGACGCGCAACCAACGGTGCGGAACACATGACCATTTTCACCGAAACCACATTCCGACGCTCGCCGCAGGGCGGCATGAATGCAGATGCGACAGGGCCATTTGGCGAGGCGGCGATCCAGCGGGACGCGACGCTCGGCGCGCAGCCGCATTCATCGAATTCCCACGCTGATGACCTGCTCGTCAGGCTCGCCGGCCCGTATCGAGCGAGGGAGGAGGAGGGATCGGGTTTAGGGGAGATCAGCAGCTCCGATGTGCAGGCCATGTTTGCCGCGAGAGGTGACCGCGTTCGCCGCCTTGCGCCGAATGAACGGATAGGGCAGGCCTTTCAGGATAATCTTCCGATCGACACTTTGCTTGCCGACGTTTCACCCGGCACTGTTGACGGACTTGTCCAGGCCGCGCATGCCGCAAATGCGGAAAGTTTGATCAACGCTAGCGCTAATGTTGCACTCGCTTCCCCGGATACGCGAGCAGCCATTTCAGGCAGGACTGCTTATTCCGGTTCAGTGCCCGGCCCTGAGCAGTTCGCCGCCGTCTTCGGTGCTGAAGAGGGCGGAAAACAGTACAAGACCTTTAAATGGCGGGCTGATGTCAGCCCCTATCTCGCCAGCATGCGCGTCATGCCTGCAAGCGACATTGACACCATGCTTGACGTCGCCATGCCTGCCAGGAATCCGTACAACCCGAAGAAGGCTCCGGCACAGTATAAGCAGGAACAGGCTCGCTACGACCGGGAAATGGCGCAGTTTGAACAGAAGAAGCCACGGTACGATTTGATCAATGACGCGGCCGCCTTGATCTTGCAAGACAGGCAGGTCGACCCCGCGGCCTATGTTCGCCAGGTTCTGCCTGGCGTGGATGCCGCGTGGAAACAGGTCGCCAAGCCAGAGGATTTCGGCGCAGCTGTCGCGCAATCTTTTGCCGCTCAGCGGCAATTGGGCATCAAGAATGTTCAGCCGCTCCCTCTGTCAGTGGCCAAGGACCTGATCAAGACCTGGAGCGACAGCAGCGTGACGCCGGACGCAGAGGAGGCCGAGCGCCAGGTGCTTGAAGCCGTACCCGATCCGAAGCAGCGTGCTGCCGTCGCCAAGCAACTAGCCAACATCAGAGCCGCTCAGACAGAAACGCCAGCGGGCGCATCGGATGGCGAGCCGGACACCAACGAGGTTGGCACGAGCCAGCCCGTGCGGCTCGCAAACAGGCAATTCGCGAAGGTCATCGACTTGTCTCCAGCGGACATTCTCCGGTTGAAGAAGACCCTAATGACCGAATGGGTTGTCAAGGATGGAGATGATGAGGCCAAAGGTATCATCGATACGATCCTGAACCGACTGGCATCAAAGCACTGGGGGAACGACGTATCCCAAGTGGTTAATTCTTGGGCCCAATTCTCTGATGTCAATAGCGTGAGAACCTTGCCCCATGGTCGGAATAACGTGGATCAACCCCATCCGAAAGGAACTCCCATGGACCGCAACTTCGCGCGGGCGCTTGCGCTTGTCTTGAAATCCGAGGGCGGCTGGTCGGACAATCCGGCCGATCCGGGCGGCGCCACCATGAAGGGCGTGACGCTGGCGAACTTTCGCCGCTATGTGAAGGCTGACGCCAGCAAGGCCGATCTGAAGACAATCGGGGATGACCAGGTGGCGACCGTCTACCGGCGCTTCTATTGGGACGCTGTGGCCGGCGCCGAACTGCCTGATGGCGTCGACTATGCCGTCTTCGATTTCGCGGTGAACAGCGGACCGGGCAGGGCAGCAAAATACCTGCAGGCAAGCGTGGGCGTCTCCCAGGACGGGCGCATCGGCCCGGCGACGCTGGCGGCGGCCTGGGCAAGGCCGGCCGGCGTCGTCATCGACCAGCTTTGCGATGCACGGCTGGCGTTTCTCAGGCGATTGCCGGCATGGGCAACATTCGGGCGCGGCTGGTCCGATCGTGTCAAGTCGGTGCGGGCCCAGGCCTTGCTG
>NZ_JBFUGJ010000080.1:0-20496 GCF_056402975.1 Mesorhizobium sp. P3_A9
CAGCAGTACCGCGCCCAGGACCGGGTGATCGTCCAGCAGCCGGCGCCAGTGGTGCCGCAGGTCAGGCCGAGCTGCCAGACGCAGATAATCGGCAACACCGCTGTGAGCACCTGTCGCTGACAGCCAGACTGGTCTTTTAATTAGCCGACTTACATGATAGGGGCCTTCGAGTGCCCCTGCGGCAGTTTGGGTTTTGCAAAGGCGCCACATCACGCTATGGGGCACTGCACCGACTGGAATTGTTACGAATGGCAGCCACCAAGAAAAAGGCCGTGCGCAAGGCCAAGAAAGGCGAGCGGATCCGCCAGGTCGCGGCGATTCCGTTTCGGTTGACCGCGGGCGGCGATCTCGAGGTGATGCTGGTTACGTCGCGAACGACGCAGCGCTTCATCGTCCCCAAGGGATGGCCGATGAAAGGCAAGAGCGGCCGCAAGGCCGCCACCATCGAGGCGATGGAAGAAGCCGGCGTGCTCGGCAAGACATTGAAGCAACCGGCCGGCACTTATTCCTATTGGAAACGGCTGGCCAACAACTTCATTCGTGTCGACGTCATCGTCTACCTGCTTGAGGTGACCGAGGAACTGGCCAACTGGCAAGAGGCCAAGCGGCGGCAGCGGGCATGGCTGACGCCGGCTGACGCGGCGATGCTGATCGACGAGCCGGACCTTTCGACGCTGGTCGCAACCTTGACGATTCCCGGACCTGTGCCAATCGAAGCCGGCTGAGGGCCGTCGTCAGCCGCCAGTACCGCCGTCTTTAGGGAAAGGGCGTACCGGTGTGCCGGTATAGGCCCATAGCCATTCACGCGGCAGCGGCCCCTTGTTGCGCTCGCTCTGCTGCGACTGCTCCCAGGCATGCGCCAGGATACCGACGGAGCGCGACAGCACGAACAGCCCCCTTGTCAGCGGTGGCGGGAAGCCAAGTTCTCCGTAGATGACGGCGGTGGCGCCATCGATGTTGAGCGGGATCTTCTTGCCCTTGCGCCGCGCGACCTCCGCCTCGATCGCTTCGGCGATGTCGGCGAACCGCCCATTGACGACGCCGCGCGCGGCAAATTCGCGGGTCAATTCCAGCAGCCGTGGCGCGCGCGGGTCGACCGGGTGAAAGCGGTGGCCGAGCCCCGGCACATAACCCTTTTCTTCGGCGAAGAACCGGTCGAGCCTCACCGAGACCGCCTCATCCAGCGCCGTTCCGCCATCGAGCGCCACGGCGATATCGCCGTAGAAAGCCAGCGCCTGCTCGCCGGCGCCGCCATGCACATCGCCGAGTACATTGATGGCCGAGGCCATGGCGCTGTTGATGTCGACGCCGCAGGTTGCGGCCATGCGGGCAATGGCGATCGACGGCGCCTGCGGTCCGTGGTCGACGGCAGCGCCCAGCGTAATGCCGAGCAGCGCCGCCTGCTCCTCACTGGGCAATTCGCCACGCAGCATCAGCCAGATCATTGCCGGAAAGCTGACGCGGCCGATCAGGTCCTGGATTTCATAGCCGCGCAGCCGGATGACGCCGGGGCTCATCTCGATGATGCCGGTCTGCCACCATTCCTCGCCGCGTTCACGGCCGGTTTTCCTCTGTGTATCGCTCATGCCTGCGCCTTTGCCTTGGCGCGTGGCGGCAGGTGGGCGAAAATCTCGTCCATATGCTCGCCAAGTGCCGGCGGCGGCTTCGTCGGCAAAGGCGCCGCGCCATCAACCATGAAGCCGCCGCGCAGAACGGTCAGCGGCCTGTCCATCCCGGCCACATCGTCAAAATTCGCGGTCACCTGGCGTTCGAGCACTTGCGGTTCGGCCAGCACTTGCGGGATCGTCAGCACCCGGCCGGCGGGGACACCGGCGCGATTGAATATCTCCTCCCAGGCCGCCGCCGGGGCACCCGCCAGAGCGTCCTCGATCTCGGCTTTCAGCGCCGCGCGATTGCACTTGCGTGTCTCGCGTTCGGCAAAGCGCGGGTCCAACGCCAGTTCCGTTCGCCCGATCAGCCGGCACAGCGTCACGAACTGCTCCTGCTTGTTGGCGGCGATGTTGAGCAGACCGTCACCGGTGCGGAAAGCGCCGGAAGGTGCCGCGGTCATGTTCTCATTGCCCATCGGCTTGGGATCGACCCCTGCCGTCAGATAGTTCGACACCGGCCAGCCAAGCGCGGAAAGCGTGCATTCGAGCATCGAGACGTCGAGGAAGGCACCCTCGCCTGAGGTCTTCTGCCTGACCAGCGCCGCCGCAATACCGAACGCGCCGACCAGCCCGCCCAGCGTGTCGGCAACAGGATAGCCGACGCGCAGCGGCGCCGTTTCAGGCGTGCCAGTGATGCTCATGATGCCCGACAGGCCCTGGATGATTTGGTCATAGGCGGGATTGTCGCACATCGGCCCGGTCTGACCGAAACCCGATATCGCGCAATAGACGAGGCCGGGGCGGATCGCCTTCAACGCTTCATGGCCAAGGCCGAGCCGATCCATCACGCCGGGTCGGAAATTCTCCACCAGCGCATCGGCACTGGCGACCAGATCGAGGAAGCGCTCGCGATCGGCTTCCTTCTTCAGATCGAGCACGACGGATCGTTTGCCGGCGTTCTGCGCCAAGAACGAGGCACCCATGCCGGCTTGATTGAGCTTTGGCGAGCCGCCGAGCTGGCGCGCGAGGTCGCCGCCTTGCGGCCCCTCGACCTTGATCACGTCTGCACCCAGCAGCGCCAGCTGATAGGCACAATAGGGGCCGGCCAGGACATTGGTCAGATCAAGGACGCGGATACCGGAAAGCAGGTCAGTCATATCTTTCAAATCGCTCAGGCATCGCCCGGCACATGCTCCGGTCCGCGCCGCCGGCGATGCTCGATGAAGGCCCAGATATGCGGCCCGGCGAGGCCGATGAAGGCGAGCGTCAGCAGCGTCAGCGACAGCTTGTGCGTGTAAAACACTGACCAGTCGCCATTCGAGATGGTCATTGCCCGGCGGAACTGGGTTTCGGCCAGCGGCCCCAGGATCATGCCGATGATGACGGGCGCGGTCGGGAAGTCGAAGCGCCGCATCAGGAATCCAGCCGCCCCCAGCAGATAGAGGATGACGAGGTCGATGGGCGACTGCGAGATGCCATAGGTGCCGACAGTCGCAAACACCAGGATGCCGGCATAGAGCTGCGGCGCCGGGATCTTCAACAGCCGCACCCACAGTCCGATCAGCGGCAGGTTGAGGATGACGAGGATGACATTGGCAATGAACAGGCTGGCGATCAGGCCCCAGACCAGGTCGGCCTGCGTCGTCAAAAGCAGAGGCCCGGGATTGATGCCGTAGCTCTGGAACGCCGACAGCATGATCGCCGCCGTCGCCGAGGTCGGCAGGCCGAGCGTCAGCATCGGCACCAGCACGCCGGCGGCGGACGCATTGTTGGCGGCCTCGGGACCGGCAACGCCCTCGATGGCGCCGACGGTGCCGAACTCCTCCTTGTGCTTCGACAGCTTCTTTTCGATGGCGTAGGACAGGAAGGTCGGGATTTCGGCGCCGCCGGCCGGCATGGCGCCGATCGGGAAGCCGATCGCCGCCCCGCGCAGCCAGGGCTTCCATGAGCGTCCCCATTCGGCCGCAGTCATATAGAGCGAGCCTTTCAGCGGCACGATCTCATCCTTGCCGGCATAGCGGCGCGAAGCCATGTAGAGCGTCTCGCCGACGGCGAACAGACCGACGGCGGCTATGATGACGTCGACGCCATCGAGCAGTTCGGTCGAGCCGAAGGTGAAGCGCGGCTGGCCAGTCTGCAGGTCGACGCCGATCATGCCGATGACAAAGCCGGCAAACAGGCTGGTCAGGCCACGCACCGAGGACGAGCCGAGCACGGCCGAAACCGTGATGAAGGCCAGCACCATCAGCGAGAAATACTCGGCCGGGCCGAAGGCCAGCGCGAACTTGACCACCACCGGCGCCAGGAAGGCGACGCCCAGCGTGCCGATGGTTCCGGCAACGAAGGAGCCGATCGCCGAGGTGGCAAGCGCCGCACCGCCACGGCCGGACCGAGCCATCTTGTTGCCTTCCAGCGCGGTGACGATGGTGGCGCTTTCACCGGGCGTGTTGAGCAGGATCGACGTCGTCGAGCCGCCATACATGGCGCCGTAATAAATGCCGGCGAACAGGATGAAGGACGCTTCCGGCGCCACCTGGTAGGTGATCGGCAGAAGCAGCGCGATGGTCAGCGCCGGCCCGAGGCCGGGCAGCACGCCGATGGCGGTGCCGAGCGTGGTGCCGAGCAGGCACCACATCAGGTTCATCGGCGTGAAGGCGACGGAAAATCCATGTGCGAGATGACCAAGCGTGTCCATGGCGTCAGCCTCCCAACGCGCCGATGATCGCATCGATCACCGTGTTCAGCTGGTTCTCGATGAAGCCGGCGCCGATGTTGACGCCGAGCGCCCTGGCGAAGCCGAAATAGGCGGCCAGCGCCAGGATAAGGCCGGTGAGCGCATCGCGCAGCGTATGCCTGCTGCCGAAGCCATAGCAGATGAGAACGAACATGATGACGGACGCCGCCGTGAAGCCAAGCGGTCGGATGAGCAGCAGGTTGGCGACCAGGCCGATGACGACGAAGCCCATCGCCTTCCAGTCGGTCGGCGTTTCCTTTTCCTCCTCCGGCTGCCAGCCGCCGCGAAACGCGGCGAGGATGAGCAGCAGGGACAGCACCACCAGGCCGACCATGGTGAGATAGGGAAAGACGGTCGGGCCGACCTTGGAATAGAGCGGCGACACCGGGATCGCCAACGTCTGCCAGGCCACGGCGCCGGCACAGGCCAGAAGGCCGATGCCAACAAGCAATTCCGGCACGGCAAGGCGCGAGGCCGCCGCCGGCTGATTGATGCTGCTCATGAATGTCCTCCCCGATATGGTCCCTGCAGTCGGCTGGAACTGAAAAATGAGGGACGGCTCGCGCCGTCCCCCTGGGGAAAATCAGGCGAGGCCGAGATCCTTGAGGATGGCTTCGATGCGCGCCGAATCCTCGGCGATGAATTTCGCATAGTCGTCGCCGGTGAGCAGGATGGGCGTCCAGTTGCGGTTCTTGCACTCGGTCGCCCAGGCATCGCTTTTGGCCATGGTCTCGACCAGCGTGATCATCGCCGCCCTGTCGGCGTCGGACACGCCGGGAGGCGCGAAAACGCCGCGCCAATTGAACAGTTCGACATCGACGCCGGCTTCTTTCAACGTCGGTGCGTCGATGCCGTCCTGGCGCTTGTCGGCCGAGATGGCGAGCAGCCGGAGCGCGCCGGCCTTCACCTGTTCGGAGAATTCTCCAAAGCCGGAGATGCCGGCCGCCACCTGGTTGCCGAGCAGCGCCGACAAAGCCTCGCCGCCGCCCGCGAACGGCACATAGGAAAGGCTGGTCGCCGGAACGCCGACCGTCTTGGCGATCAGGCCGAACAGGATGTGGTCGGAGCCACCGGCGGAACCGCCGGCGACAGGAACCTTCGTCGGATCGGCCTTGAGCGCGGCGACGAAATCGGCGGCGGTCTTGAATGGCGATTCCGCCGGCACCACCAAGGCCTCGAACTCGCCGGTGAGGCGGGCGATCGGCGTGACCTGCGTCAGATTGTTGGCGGCCTTGTTGGCGATGATGGCGCCGACCATGACCATGCCGGCGACCATCAGCGAATTGCCCTTGCCGTTCCACTGGCTGATGAATTGCGGCAGTCCGACCGTGCCGCCGGCGCCGCCGACATTGGTGATCTGCGAGCCGGAGATCAGCTTCTCGCTGCGCAGCACCTGATCCATCGTGCGCCCTGTCTGGTCCCAGCCGCCGCCGGGTGCCGCCGGCACGAAAATCTGGATCTGCGGTGCGCCTTCGGCGAAAGCGGGCGTGAGATGAAGTCCTGCAAGGCCGGCAGCGCCTGCCGCCGCCGTGCTCATCAAAAATCTGCGTCTGTTCAGCATGGGATTCCTCCAGATCACGACACCTCCTCCGGTGCCTGCCAAACGCGCCTGCATTCACAGACCCGTGATCGAGTTCAAGCAGATGTTACCGAGTTCTGTCAACGGGAACGATATTCTGCTAGACAGAACGATCCAGCGGCGGGACAGGGTGGCTCCGCTCAGGCTTCTCCGAACTGGGAATTGCAATGGACTCGCCAAGCAGATCGACTGACGCAGAAAGCCGGCGCCCGTCCGCCGAAGGTGTTGCGGCACTTGATCGGGCGATCGCTATCCTCGATGCCTTCACCACGGCCGACCGCTCGCTCAGCCTGGCCGAAATCGCGGCGCGTACCCGTCTTTACAAGAGCACGATCCTGCGGCTGGCGAATTCGCTGCTGCGCGGGCACCTGCTCGAGCGCCTGGACGATGGACGCTACCGGGTCGGGCCCGCCGCCTTTCGGCTCGGCGCGCTTTATCAGCGTTCGGTGGTGGCGGTCGATATCCTGCTGCCTATCATGCGCGACCTCTCCGAGCACAGCTGGGAGAGTGTTGCCTTCTATGTTCGTTCGGGCGACGTCCGCACCTGTCTCTACCGCGTCGAATCCAAGCATCCGATCCGCTACACGATACGCGAGGGTGACGTGTTGCCTTTGCTGGTCGGCTCGGGCGGACGCGTGCTCGCAGCGTTTTCAGGCCAGCCGGGCGAACCCTACGAGACCATCCGCAGAACCTGCAATTGCCTCGCCGTCGGTGACCGCGACCCCGACACGGCGGGCGTCTCGGCGCCGGTATTCGGGCCGGGGCGCGTGCTGCTTGGCGCCTTGACGCTGGCTGGTCCGAGCTCGCGCGTCGACGCCGCCTTCCTTCAGCGCATGAAACGTCCGCTGCTCGAGGCGGCGGCTCGCGCCACGCGTGCGTTCGGCGAAGACGCCTCCTTGTTGGAGCAAGCCAGTCTCGCGGCGGAGGCTCTGCCCTAGCTCCCATGGTTGCGGCCCGGAAGGCTCGATACGTTTCAAATACAAATCGATCAAACTTGAAGCAATTGCTTGACGTAGCGTAATATTCGGCTCGCTCGCGGCAAGAATCGGTTTTGTAAAAATGGAATTATTTATTCGCTGTTAAGCCCGCACGTGATAACCGGATTGTTGTCGCCGTCTGAGTGACATGAGGGAAGAACAGCGTCTTAAACCGACGGATGAAACAGTCGGGCGGACGCACTGACAG
This sequence comes from Mesorhizobium sp. P3_A9, assembly GCF_056402975.1. Lineage (NCBI taxonomy): Bacteria > Pseudomonadati > Pseudomonadota > Alphaproteobacteria > Hyphomicrobiales > Phyllobacteriaceae > Mesorhizobium > Mesorhizobium sp. P3_A9. The sequence goes on from NZ_JBFUGJ010000080.1 coordinate 7,109, forward strand.
GATCATGGCAAGTCCATGCAAGTTCGATGAAGCTGTCATCGAGGAACGCGAGCCCCCGTCTTCTCGGGTTGGTCTGGCCCTTCATTGCCGTCGTCCTCATCCAGGCGCTGGTCGCCAGCCTCAGCCTCTACACGCTTTCGGCGGTTCGCGCCTATGTCGGCGGCGAGAGCCAATGGTCCAAGGGCCAGAAGCACGCCATCTATTTCCTCAGCCTCTATGCGGACACCGGCAAGGAGGAGTTCTTCAGCGAGTATCGTGCAGCGATCGCCGTTCCTCTGGCCGACCGCTCGGCCCGCCTGGCACTTGAGCAGCCCGAGCCCGACACCGAAGCGGCGCGCGCCGGCTTCTTGCAGGGCAGAAACCATCCGGACGACGTTGCCGGGATGATCTGGCTGTTCCAGAATTTCCGCAGCTTCATCTATCTCGACACAGCCATCCGCCACTGGACCGCCGCCGACACCATGATCCTCGCCATCCAGCGGCTCGGCGACGCGATGCACGCGACATTGAGCAAGGGGAAGGCGTCACCGGCCGAGATCAGCGCCTGGAAGACGGATATCCATCAGCTAGATCGTCAGATCAGCCCTCTTTCCAAGGCCTTCTCGGACAGTCTCGGCGAAGGCTCGCGCTTCATCCGCGTGCTGCTCACATTTGCCAATCTTGTCACCGCCGCCTTGCTGATCCTGCTTGCCGTGTGGCGCACACGCAAGCTCCTGGCGCAGCGCCAGGCCTTCCAGCTGGCGCTCAATACCGAGCGCGAGCGCGCCCAGATCACCTTGGCTTCGATCGGCCAGGCCGTCATCAGCACCGGGGCTGACGGACGACTGGACTATATGAACCCGGTCGCCGAGAAATTGTTGGCCTGCCCGTTCAGCAGCGCCAAGGGCAAACCGATCGCTTCGCTGTTCCGGCTGGTGGACAAAGACACCAGCGTTGAAGAACCCCGACTGATTGAATGCCTGCTGGCCGGCGAACCGCGCCGTTCCAGCGCCCGTCCGCAATTGCTGCAGCGACCGGACGGCTCTGTTGTTCCCGTTGCGCTGACCGGCGCGCCGCTGCTCGTTTCCGGTGAAGTCGTCGGCGCGGTGCTCGCCTTCCACGACATGACGCGCGAAGAGGATTATATCGAGCGGCTTTCATGGCAGGCTTCGCATGACGCATTGACCGGACTCGCCAACCGGCGCGATTTCGAAAGCCGGCTGGAAAGGACGATCGTCGAATTGCAGGGCCAGCCCCGGCAACACGCCTTGATGTATCTCGATCTCGACCAGTTCAAACTGGTCAACGATACCTGTGGCCATGCCGCGGGCGACCAGTTGCTGCGCCAGATCTCCGCACTGCTGACCCACGAATTGCGGCCGGGAGACGTGCTGGCACGATTGGGCGGCGACGAATTCGGCGTGCTGCTGATCGATTGTGAAGCCAATGATGCGGCCGACATCGCCGAACGGCTGCGCGCGGCCGTGCAGAACCTGCATTTCGCCTGGGACAACAGGCCCTTCAACATCAGCGTCAGCATCGGCATGGTGCAGATCGTCAATGCGCAAGTGACGATCGAGGAAGCGCTGCGGGCCGCAGATGTCGCTTGCTACATGGCCAAGGAAAAGGGCCGCAACCGCGTCCAGATCCACAGCGATGGCGACATGGCCTTGCGCGAGCGTTTCGGCGAGATGGCCTGGGTGCAGCGCCTGCACGCCGCATTGGAGCAAAACCGCTTCAGGCTTCATGCCCAGGAAATCTGGCCGCTCAACGACGACGCCGCCGAGGCGGGAGCGCATATCGAAATCCTGTTGCGGCTGACCGACGAAGACGGCAGCTTCGTCACCCCGCAGAGCTTCATTCCCGCGGCCGAGCGTTACGGCCTGATGCCGTCGATCGACCGCTGGGTGGTGCGCAACACCTTCCGCGTCCTGGCCGCACGGCAAGCCGATCCGCGCACGCCGCCGATCACGACATGCGCCATCAATCTGTCCGGGGCGACTTTCGGCGACGAGACCTTTCTCGGCTTCCTGCGCGAGCAGTTCCTCGTCCATGGCATTTCGCCTGCCATGATCTGCCTGGAGATCACCGAAACCAGCGCCATCGCCAATCTCACCAACGCCATGCGCTTCATTGCCGATCTGCGCGGGCTGGGCTGCCGCTTCGCGCTCGACGATTTCGGCTCCGGCATGTCGTCCTTCGCCTATCTCAAGCACCTGCCGGTCGACTACCTCAAGATAGACGGCAGCTTCGTCAAGGACATGGTGGAGGATCGCATCGACCGCGCCATGGTCGAGATGATCCACCACATCGGCAAGGTCATGGGCAAGCGCACCATCGCCGAGTTCGTCGAAAGCGACGGCATCATTGCCGCCCTGAAGACGATCGGCGTCGACTATGCCCAAGGCTATGGGATCGCCAGACCGAAGCCTTTCGATGCCTCGACGGTGCTGCTCGGCCCGAGCGTCACGCCGGCCGCGGAGAGCACCGATCCATGGGCCGATCTGACACGGAAGCTGCGCCGCAAGGCCGGCTGAAGCGCGCTCAGGGCCGCCGCTCCAGCAGGATGGTCGGGGCATCGTGATAGAGGGTCCGCGTCACCTCGCTGTAGCCGCACTTCCTGGCGACATTCTGTGAAGCCGTATTTTCGGGATCGATGATGCAGACGGTTTTGGCACGTCCGAAGGTCTCGTCGCCCCAGACGTGCACGCGGCTGACGATCTCGGTGGCAAGGCCCGCGCCATGCACGGCCGGAGCCAGCGCCCATCCGGCTTCGGGAATGCCTTCGATCGACGGTTCCATGTCGCGCTTAAGATCGTGAAAACCGGCCTCGCCGACGAAGCGGCCCGTCGCCTTCTCCTCGATCGCCCAGAAGCCGTAGCCCAGCAGTGACCACAGGCCAGCGTGGCGCAGAAAACGCATCCAGCTTTCCTCGCGCGTGCGCGGCTTGCCGCCGATGAAGCGGGTGACGGCCGGGTCCGCCCACATCGTGGCATAGGCGTCGAAATCGCCCATCCGGTGCGCCCGCAGAATGGCTCGCTGCGTCTCGATGACGGGGGCGACGGTCACTTGGCGGTTGTTCATGGGACTTGCCTCGCTGATGGTGTCCGCGCTTAGCAAATCGCCCCAGCGGTGCAAGGGCCACCACGAGACGCGCCATCATCCAGGCAAGCGGCAGCGGACAATTTTCTGCGGCGGCGGCTTCGCTATGGGAATTCTGTTCGACGGTGTTATTTTCCCGGCAGGCTGATTCAGCACCCGGCGACTCGACCTTTCCGGACGCGGGCTGGGGCCATCAAACCCAAGGGAAAAAGCATGGACACGACCGACCTTGTGCTTGCCATTGTCCACCATCTGCTGGTGTTTTCCCTGGCAGGGATCATCGGCGCCGAATTCGTGCTGATCCGCGGCGACCTGCCCGCCGTGACGCTCAAGCGGCTCGCCGGCATCGACCGTCACTATGGCATCATCGCCACGCTGATCATCATCGTCGGCATCGGCCGTGTTGTCTGGGGCCTGAAGGGCTGGGAGTTCTACGTCTACAACTGGGTGTTCTGGGCCAAGATGGCGGCGTTCGGCATTGTCGGACTGCTGTCGATCATCCCGACAGTGCGCTTCATTTCCTGGAACCGGCAGGCCGGCGCCAATCCCTCCTTCACCGTGCCCGCGAGCGAACTGGCCTCGGTGAAGACCTATATCCGCACTGAAGCCTTCGTCTTCCTGATGATCCCGGTCTTCGCGGCAGCGATGGCGCGCGGCTACGGATACTAGTCCAGAATAGATCGGAAGCAGGCAGACGTCTGCAATCGATATTTGACGAAGCCGGCCGACTTTCGACCATTTCGCATCCCGCCCCAACTCGAACATCTAGCCGTTGCGTGCCGCTACCGCGGATAATCTCAGTTTGCCATTTGAGTCCGATTGCAATCTATTGGCTGACGCTGGTTGTTGTTTCATCCGCGGCCGGCATTGAGAGGAGTTCCGCGCAGCAGTTTTTATTCATATCCCGGGAGGAGAATTACGATGCGAAAATTTGTTGCCGCTCTGGCCGCCGCCGCGGCCGTCACGCTTTATTCGTTCGCCGCCAACTCACAATCCTATCCCGAACGCACCATCACCGTTGTGGTGCCGTTTGCGGCGGGCGGCCCGACCGACACGGTCACCCGCCTCGTCGCCGAAGCCATGTCGAAGGATCTCGGCCAGCAGGTCATCGTCGAGAATGTCGGCGGCGCCGGCGGCACGCTTGGTGCGGGCCGCGTCGCCAATGCCGATCCCGACGGCTACACGCTGCTTCTCCATCACATCGGCATGGCGACAAGTGCCACGCTCTACAGAAAGCTCGCCTACGACACGCTGAACGCTTTCGAATATGTCGGCCTGGTGACCGAGGTGCCGATGACCATCGTCGGCCGCAAGGAGCTCCCGCCGACCGATCTGAAAGGGCTGGTCGACTACGCCAAGGCCAACAAGGACAGCATCACCGTGGCCAATGCCGGCATCGGTGCGGCCTCGCATCTGTGCGGCATGCTGTTCATGAGCGCCATCGGCACGCCACTGGTCACCGTGCCCTACAAGGGCACCGGCCCGGCCATGACGGATCTTCTCGGCGGCCAGGTCGACATCATGTGCGACCAGACGACCAACACCACCAAGCAGATCCAGGGCGGCACGATCAAGGCCTATGCCGTAACCTCGCCGGAACGCCTCGATGTGCTGAAGGATGTCCCGACGACTGTGGAAGGCGGCCTTCCCGCGGTGCAGGTCGGCATCTGGCACGGCCTCTATGCGCCGAAGGGCACGCCGGCCGAGATCACCGACCGCCTGTCGAAATCGCTCCAGGTCGCACTGAAGGACCAAAACGTCGTCGCCCGCTTCGCCGAACTCGGCACCAAGCCATCTTCGCAGGCCGACGCGACGCCGGTGGCGCTGAAGGCCAAGCTGGAAAGCGAGATCACGCGCTGGAAGCCGATCATCGAAGCCGCCGGCCAGTACGCCGACTGAGGCTTGAACGGGGCGCCACCGGCGCCCCGTTTTCGCCTCGGCCCGTTTTCACATTTGCCCCGTCTTCACATTCACAGCGGCAGGCCCCGGCAAAGGGTCTGGGAGGACCGTCATGAAACCTTTCGCAATCGACAGGACCAACGGCCTGTGCGCCGTGCTCTTCATCTTCTTCGGCGCCTTTTTTGCGCTGCAGTCGCTCGGGCTCGAAATCGGAACCGCCTTCCGTATGGGACCGGGCTATTTCCCGCTGGTCCTGGCGATCGTGCTGATCCTGCTTGGCGCCGTCATCCTCGTCCAGGCGGTGCGCGTCGAGGGCGAGCCGATCGGCCCCATCGCCTGGCGCGGCATGCTGTTCATCCTGCCGGCGCCGATCTTCTTCGGCCTGACGGTGCGCGGCCTCGGCTTCGTCCCGTCGATCTTCCTGACGGCGCTGATCGCCGCCTTTGCCAGCGGCCGCATGAAGCCGCTCACCGCGCTCGTGCTGTCGGCTGCCCTGACGCTGTTCTCGGTCCTCGTCTTCAGCTACGCGCTCGGGCTGCCGTTCCAGCGCTTCGGCCCCTGGCTGCCCCCATGGCTGGCATTGTGAGGCGCTGACATGGACCTCCTCCACAACCTCGAGCTTGGCTTCTCGACGGCCACAACGCCGGCAAATCTCGGTTTCTGTCTGATCGGCGTCCTTCTCGGCACGCTGATCGGCGTCCTCCCCGGTATCGGCGCCACCGCAACCATCGCCATGCTGTTGCCGATCACCTTCCAGATCGGCGATCCGGTTTCTTCCCTGATCATGCTCGCGGGCATTTATTACGGCGCCCAGTATGGCGGCTCGACCACCGCCATTCTCATCAACATGCCCGGCGAATCCTCCTCGGCCGTCACCGCCATCGACGGCTACCAGATGGCCAAGAACGGCCGTGCTGGCGCAGCACTGGCGATCGCCGCGATTGGCTCGTTCTTCGCCGGCACGGTGTCGACCTTCCTCGTCGCCGTCTTTGCCCCGCCGCTGACGGCGATAGCCCTGCAATTCGGCGCGGCGGAGTATTTTTCGCTGATGATCGTCGGCCTCGTCTCGTCCATCGCGCTCGCCCACGGCTCGATCGTAAAGGCGCTGGCGATGGTCGTGCTCGGCCTGTTGCTTGGCATTGTCGGCACCGACATCTACACCGGGACGCCGCGCTTCACGCTGGGCATCCGCGAATATGCCGACGGGCTGAATTTCGTCGCGGTGGCGGTCGGCGTCTTCGGCGTCGCCGAGATCCTGCGCAACCTCGAAAACGAGCATGAGCGCGCGGTGATGATCAAAAAAGTCTCCGGCCTGATGCCGACCCGCGACGACTTCAAGCAAATGGCAGCACCCATCGTGCGCGGAACCATCATCGGTTCGGCGCTCGGCATCCTGCCCGGCGGCGGCGCGGTGCTTGCCGCCTTTGCCTCCTACACGGTGGAAAAGCGCGTCTCCAAACACCCGGAGGAGTTCGGCAAGGGCGCCATCGCAGGCGTCGCCGGGCCGGAATCGGCCAACAATGCCGGCGCCCAGACCTCCTTCATTCCGATGCTGACGCTCGGCATTCCGGCCAACCCGGTGATGGCGCTGATGATCGGCGCCATGATCATCCAGGGCATCGTGCCCGGCCCCAATGTCGCGACTGAACAGCCGGCGCTGTTCTGGGGCATCATCGCCTCGATGTGGATCGGCAATCTGATGCTGATCATCCTGAACTTGCCGCTGATCGGCCTTTGGGTGAAACTGCTGACGATCCCCTACTATGTGCTTTTTCCGATCATCATGGCGTTCTGCTCGATCGGCGTTTACAGCGTCAACACCAACGCGTTCGACCTCTATGCCGTCGCCTTCTTCGGCTTGCTCGGATACGTCCTGACCAAGCTGCGCTGCGAACCGGCGCCGCTGCTGCTCGGCTTCGTGCTCGGCCCGTTGCTCGAGGAAAACCTGCGCCGCGCCATGATCCTGTCGCGCGGTGACCCCTCAACCTTCGTGACGCGGCCGATCAGCGCCGGCCTGCTGCTGGTCGCACTCGCCGTGCTCGTCATCGTCTTCCTGCCATCAATCAAGAAGAAGCGGGAAGAGGTGTTCGTGGAGGAGAGTTGAAGCCCGGTCAGGTCTGGCCCTGAACCTCGTCTGCCGGACCGAGCGCCGCGATCGGCACCAGCGGCGCTGGAACGCTGGTCGTCTTCTCCTCAGCCTTACAGATGTCGGCGATGACACAGGCCGGGCAGTCCGGCTTGCGCGCCTTGCAGACATAGCGGCCATGCAGGATCAGCCAGTGATGCGCATGGCGCATAAACTCGTCCGGGATGATCTTCAGCAGCCCCTGCTCGACCTGTTCGGGCGTCTTGCCAGGCGCCAGGCCAAGCCGGTTGCCGATGCGGAAAATGTGCGTGTCGACCGCCATCGTGTGCTGGCCGAAAGCCATGTTGAGCACGACATTGGCGGTCTTGCGCCCGACCCCCGGCAGTTTGACCAGCTCATCACGGTCATCAGGCACCGCGCCGCCATGGTCGCGGATCAGCGCCTCGGATAGTGCGACGACGTTCTTGGCCTTGTTGCGCCAGAGACCGATGGTCCTGATGTAATCGCCGACCTTGGCCTCACCCAGCGCCAGCATCTTCTGCGGCGTGTCGGCGAYCTTGAACAGCGCCCGTGTCGCCTTGTTGACGCCGGCGTCGGTCGCCTGCGCCGAGAGCACCACCGCCACCAGCAGCGTGAAGGCGTTTACATGTTCGAGCTCGCCCTTCGGCTCCGGCCGCTGCACCGAAAAGCGCCGGAAAATCTCGTGCACTTCGGCCGGACTGTAGCGCGAAGTCCGCCGCACCGGCCGCGGACGCGGCTTGGCGTTCGAACCGTCGCGCCGGCCGGCCGGCAACTCTTTTTCGGACATGGAAGAATCTTTGGACTTGGGGCTCGCCATTTCCCTCCTATAATATCCTGTCATGAGCGATACAAACGCCTCGTTTCAGGCTGACGAGCCCTTCTTTCATGCCTTGCTGACCCCACACCGGTCGCTGGGCAGGAAGGGCTTCCTGGTCCTGATGGGCGCGCTGCTGTTCGGCTGGCTGGTGACAGGTGCGTTTTTCCTGTCGCGTGGCGCCTGGCCGGTGTTCGGCTTCTTCGGCCTCGACGTGATCGCCGTCTACATCGCCTTCCGCGCCAACTATCGCGCCGCCCGCGCCCGCGAGGAAGTGTCGGTCTCCCGCACCAGCCTCGATATCCGCAAGACGGCGCCTTCGGGAAAATCAGAAGCGCACCGCTTCAACCCGTTCTGGACGCGGTTTTCAGTCGCCCGTCACGCCGAGATCGGCATCACCAAAATGACTGTGGAAGGACAAGGCCAGAACGTGCCGATCGGCGGCTTTCTCGATCCCGAGTCCCGCGAGAGCTTTGCCACCGCCTTCTCGCGGGCGTTGGCGACCGCCAAGGCGCGCTGAATCTAGAACCGGAAGCGCAAAAGCCTGCCGACCTTGCGCGGCCCCGGTCAGATGCACTTTCTCGCCAGCCATGAGCGACTCCTGGGCTCGCAACCCGAGTCTATCTGGGCATGCGCGGCAAGAAGGCAAGTTTCGGGTGGCGATCGGCGCCCCAAGGGGCGATATTCCTGGCCAAGGAGACAGTTCGATGAGCACACACACAGCAGTCCTCAAAAAGGACATCACGCCGCAAGGCAGCGACTACGAGATCGTGCGCCGCGCCATCGAGAAGATCAGCCTCGACTATCGCGACCAGCCTTCGCTCGAGGAGCTTGCAGAGGAAGTCGGCGAGACGCCGACCGGCCTGCAAAAACTCTTCACCCGCTGGGCCGGCCTGTCGCCAAAAGCCTTCCTGCAGGCGGTGACGCTCGACCATGCGCGCCGGCTGCTCGATTCCGGCATGCCGCTGCTCGAAACCTCGTTCGAACTGGGCATGTCCGGTCCCGGCCGGCTGCATGATCTGTTCGTCACCCATGAGGCGATGTCGCCGGGCGACTACAAAACGCGCGGTGCCGGGCTGACCATCCGCTACGGCTATCACCCCTCGCCTTTCGGCACCGCCCTGATCATGGCCACCGACCGTGGGCTTGCCGGCCTCGCCTTCAGCGATCCCGGCGAGGAACGTGCGTCGTTCGCCGACATGTCCAGCCGCTGGCCGAATGCCATCTATGTGGAGGACATGACGGCCACCGGGCCTTACGCCGCGCGCATCTTCGACCAGACGCTGTGGCGCCCCGACCAGCCGCTGCATGTCGTCATGATCGGCACCGACTTCCAGSTCCGTGTCTGGGAGGCGCTGCTGCAGATCCCGATGGGCAAGGCCCGCACCTATTCCTCGATCGCCGCCAGCATCGGTGCGCCGAGCGCCAGCCGGGCGGTCGGTGCCGCCAATGGCGCCAACCCGCTCTCCTTCGTGGTGCCKTGCCACCGSGCCMTCGGCAAGTCCGGCGACCTYACCGGCTACCACTGGGGCCTGACCCGCAAGCGCGCCATACTGGGCTGGGAGGCGGGGCAAGTGTCGTCGTGAATATCGATTTTCCAGTTTCCGCCGAAGAAATTTACATATCTTGACCGGAGGAAAGTATTACTTGGATTATATCTGAAATTCAGGACACAACCGGGGACAACCTTCGGTTATTTATGGAATGTTATTTCAGCGCATTATTTAAGTTTACGCTAAATTAACCACGATAAAGCGATCATGACTCCTATTAAATCGGGCAATCCGACTTAATAGGAGGTCTCGATGAAGTTGTTTCGCACCGCCTTCGGTGCAGCCTTGTTGCTCGCATGCCTGGCCGAGCCGGCACTGGCAACGACGCAAAATGTCATTTTCAATGGCACGGTCGCGCCGACCTGCACGCTCGTCATTGCCACCAATGGCACAATGACGGTCAGTCCCGACCTCCAGTCCCTCAGCTCCCACAACAGCGGCGGCTCGGCCGGAACCGTCACGCTGACGACGACAGGCGGCGTATCGCTGAGCGTCGATCCTGTTACCACCACGACGGTGCCGTCGGCCGACGTGACATCGACCACCTGGACACCAACCTACTCCGCCGCCGGTGCGCACTCCATCGTCGAGACCGGCTCGGCGACCGCCATCAGCACACCCGGCGCCGACCTTGTCTCGGTCCATCTCGCCGGCAGCAAGGGCGGCAGCAACCGCTTCGCCAACGGAAACTATCAGGCAACGGTAACGCTTCGCTGCGAGTAGCGCTCGGGAAGGAGGCATCCTTGACACTTTTTCGAACCTTGGCGACGGCGCTGGCCGTCGGCCTGATCCCTGTTGCCGCGGCGGCCCAGTCGATGTCGCCGATGCGCGGCGAGGTCAACAGTTTCACCGACGTCTTCGCGGTCCGCGTATACCCGGCCAATCCATACGACCAGAAGATCAAGGTCGAAATCCACGTCTACGATCAGGATTTTCAGCCAGTGGACGCCAGGATCTCTCCGAGTGCGTTCCAACTGGGGTCCCAGGCTTCCCGTTCTGTCCTTGTGGTCGTGCCCTTCGGCGGCGCTGCCGAGCGTAAAGTGCGTATCTGTACCGAGAGCATCCCCTTTCCCAATCAACAGACGCAGATAAAGGCACAAATATGCGGAAAGTTTTTTGGGCACCGCAAGTCCTGACAATCGCGCTTGTCGCGATGTCGGCGGGGAGCTCGCCGGTTCTGGCCGAGGATGTCTACAATCTCAATCAGAATGAGAGCGGCTTCAACCTGCCCGGTGTGACCTTGCCCCAGGGCCAGGACGAGGTCCACGCTGCCGACGGCACCACTTGCCGTTCCGCGGTCTCCGGATCGGGTGCCTATCTCGACCTCGGCGTCATCAGAGGCAACAGCCAGTCGAACAACGACGTCGCCACCTACGGCCGCGTGGTGATCCCGATCGGGCGTACACCGAAGCGCGTCGATTGCAGCCGCCTCTACGAGCTCGAGGTCGAGCGCCTGCAGCTGGAGCTGAAACTGCTCAAAATGGGCCTCGGCGGCGACGGCCAGACGGCGAGCGTGGCGGCCAGCGCTCCCGCCACCGCGGCCGCATCACCCGGGTGGGCCAACGAGGGCTGGAGCATCAGGACCGGACATAGCGATGGCAAGAAAAAGAAGAAGAAATAGCCGCGCGCTGCTTGCGATGGCTGCACTTGCAGGCTTCTGCCTTCCGGTGCAAGCGGCGATCATCGGCACCTGCACCATCATGGTCGGGGCGTCGGGAACGATGAAGGCAAATCCCGCCATCAGCATACTGGGCTCCAAGCAGGCCGGCGGATCGAGCGCCAGCGCCACCATCGTGGCGAGCTCCCTGTTGTGCTCGATACTTAACTTGCTGGACTGCTATTCGGTTTCAGCGCCGGCGCCTGCCGCATTCTCGTCGGCGCCGAGCGGCGGCGGCACCAATGTGACGTTCGTCTCGGTCTTCCGCCTCGACGGCTCGGGGGTCGATGTCAACGGAAGCGTGCCGCAAAGGGTCACCAACGGCACCCACCCCATGCAAGTCGATCTCACCGCCACCAAGTCCAGCGGCATCTTTCCCGCCGGCAACTATCAGGTCACCGTCACCGTACGCTGCGAGTGAGGCGACAAATCGCCTTTTGATATCCGCATGGTCTGGCAAGTCACCGCATGACGCGCTAGCTTCCCGCGCAACCGAGGTGACGGTGCATCCATATTGATGCACCGGCGCACCTCGCCATCTCGATCCACATTGTGGATCTCGATCCACATTGTGCTTACCGAAAGTCGATCCTGATTTCCGGCCAGCGCTGGCAGGGAGGCACTTTCTTGATAGTCGTCATCGGCTCGATCAACCTCGACCTTATCGCCAAAGTCGACCGCCTGCCGACCCCCGGCGAAACGGTGAGCGGCTCCGGTTTTGCCACGGCGCCTGGCGGCAAGGGCGCCAACCAGGCGCTGGCCGCCGCGCGTGCCGGCGCCGCGGTGCGCATGGTCGGTGCCGTCGGCAAGGACAGTTTCGCCGCCGAGGCGCTGGCATTGCTGCGTGAGGCCAAGGTCGACCTGTCGGGCGTGGGGGAAACCTTTGCCTCGACCGGCACGGCGCTGATCATGGTCGGCGACGACGGCGAGAACATCATCGCCGTGGTTCCCGGCGCCAATGCTTCCGTGGTGCCCGGAGACCTCTCCAAGGCCTTTCTGAATAAGGGCGATGTCGTGCTTTTGCAGCACGAGATCCCGCTGGCGACCGTAGACGCCGCACTCGACCAAGCGCGGGCGGCCGGCGCCGTCACCGTGCTCAACACCGCGCCTTTCCAGGGCGCTGCGGCGGCTTTCCTCGGCAAGGCCGATTATGCCGTCGCCAACGAGACCGAGTTCGACCTCTATGGCGAGGCGCTGGCGTTGAAAGGCCGCGACCGGGCGGCGCGCATGCGCGACTTCGCAGCGAAAACCGGCCGCACCATCGTCGTCACGCTCGGCGGCGACGGCGTCATGGCMGCRACGCCGARSGATTTCCTGACCATTGCGGCCATGAAGATCACGCCTGTCGACACGGTCGGCGCCGGCGACACGTTCTGCGGCTACTTCGCTGCCGGCCTGTCGTCAGGCCTCCCGCTCGACAAGGCGCTGGCGCGCGCCGGTGCGGCCGGCTCGCTGGCATGCCTCAAGCCTGGCGCCCAGCCGGCGATCCCGCTGGCCAAGGATGTCGATCAAGCCTTGCAGGAAGCCAGCTGAAATGATGCGCCCGCAGACGAAACATGCCGTGCCGCCGGCCGGCGATATTTGCCGCCTGTCCGCCATCGAGCTTGCCGACGCGATCCGCCGCAAGAAACTGTCGGTGCGCGAGGTGGTGACGGCCTTCCTCGACCGCATCGAAACGGTCAATCCGCTGGTCAACGCCATCGTCTCGTTGCGCGATCGTGCCGACATCCTGCGCGAGGCCGATGCGGCCGATATCAGGCGGCAGGCTGGTATCGAAACCGGCTCGCTCTTCGGCTTGCCGATCGCCATCAAGGACCTTGCCTCGACAACCGGGCTCCGAACCTCCTTCGGCTCGCCGATCTTTGCCGATTTCGTGCCGCAGGAAGACGATTTCTTCGTCGAGCGCATCCGCGCCGCCGGCGCCATCATCATCGGCAAGACCAATGTTCCCGAATTCGGGCTCGGCTCCAACACCTACAACACCGTGTTCGGGCCGACGCTGAACGCTTTCGATCCGGCGCTGACTGCCGGCGGTTCGAGCGGCGGTGCGGCGGTGGCGCTGGCGCTCGACATGGTGCCCGTCGCCGACGGCAGCGACTTCGGCGGTTCGCTGCGCAATCCCGCCGCCTGGAACAATGTCTACGGCTTCCGCCCGTCGCAGGGGCTTGTACCCGGCGGCCCGGACTTCGAAGTCTTTCATGCGCAGATGGGCGTCGAGGGGCCGATGGGTCGCAACGTCGCCGACATGGCGCTGCTGCTCGACGTGCAGGCGGGCTA
>NZ_JBFUGJ010000081.1:0-20151 GCF_056402975.1 Mesorhizobium sp. P3_A9
GTTCCAATCTAGGCAGCGCCGCGCGAGAGCACGTGAACAACTATCGTGCCGAAAGCATATCTCGGATTTGAGCTTCTGTCGCAACTATTTCCAAGCGTGAAATATCATTGTCTGCAAACCGCACAAATCATCGATCATTTGTGGATCTACTCACGTGAGCAACATTGTCAAAATTCACGAAAACGCGCTCATCGTTCCAAAGAGTAACTTCAATCCACAAGTCAAACCTCCTATTTTCTTTATGACATCTTGGTTTCCAAGGCAACCACTGGAGGCGAGTTTCAGGCCGCCTGTGCCACCCGCTCCGAGCTCATGCGGTAGGAAATCGCCTCGGCGAGATGGATGCGGCCGACCGTCTCGCTGGCGTCGAGATCGGCGAGCGTTCTCGCGACCTTCAGCACGCGGTGGTAAGCGCGGGCCGAGAAGGCGAGCTTTTCACTGGCGTCCTTGAGCAGCGACAGGCCAGCGGCGTCGGGCATGGCGATGTCTTCGATGACCGCCGGTGCGCAATGCGCATTGGTGGTGGCGCTGGTCACGCCGAGCCGCTCGAAGCGCTCGCGCTGGATGGTGCGGGCGCGGGCGACGCGCAGCGCGACCGCAGCACTTTTCTCCGCCCGGTCGGGCCGGATCAGGTCGCTGGCTGACACCGCCGGCACTTCGATCCGCAGGTCAATGCGGTCGAGCAGCGGGCCGGAAATGCGCGCCTGGTAGTCGGTGCGGCAACGATCGCCGCGCAGGCAGCGATAGCCCGGTTCGCCGGCCATGCCGCAGCGGCACGGGTTCATCGCCGCCACCAGCTGGATGCGTGCCGGATAGGTGACGCGATGGTTGGCGCGCGCGATCATGCAGTCGCCGGTCTCCAGCGGCTGGCGCAGCGCATCGAGCGTCTGCGGCGTGAATTCGGGGAACTCGTCGAGGAACAGCACGCCATGATGGGCCATCGACACTTCGCCCGGCCGCGCACGCAACCCGCCGCCGACCATCGCCGCCATCGAGGCCGAATGGTGCGGGGCGCGGAACGGCCGCCGGTCGGTCAGCTTGCCCTCGCCGAGTTCGCCCGCCACCGAGGCGATCATCGAGACTTCGAGCAATTCCTTCGGCGCCAGCGGCGGCAGGATCGATGGCAGCCGCTGCGCCAGCATCGATTTTCCCGAGCCTGGCGGGCCGACCATCAGCAGATTGTGGCCGCCGGCCGCCGCCACTTCCAGCGCCCGCTTGGCGGTTTCCTGGCCCTTGATGTCGGCAAGGTCGGGCAGGTCGCGTGCCGAGGCATGGATGCCGGCCTCCGGGCGCGACAGCACCTGCGTGCCGCGAAAATGGTTGGCGATGGCAATCAGGCTGCGCGGCGCCAATATGTCGAAGTCCTTGCCGGCCCAGGCCGCTTCCGGCCCGCAGGCGAAGGGACAGATCAGCCCCTTGCCCTCGGCATTGGCGCCGATCGCCGCCGGCAAGGCGCCGGCGACGGCGGCAATCGTGCCGTCGAGCGAGAGTTCGCCAAGCACGACATAGCCGGCCAGCATGTCGCCCGGAATGGCGCCAAGGGCGGCCATCAGGCCAAGCGCGATCGGCAGATCGTAGTGGCTGCCTTCCTTGGGCAGATCGGCCGGCGCCAGATTGACCGTCACCTTCTTCGACGGCATCGACAGGCCCGACGCATGCAGCGCTGCCTGCACGCGTTCGCGGCTTTCGGCCACCGCCTTGTCGGCCAGGCCGACGATGTGCATGTTGACCTTGCCGGGCGCGATCATCACCTGCACGTCGACCGGCACGGCCTCGATGCCCTGGAAAGCAACCGTGCGAACCCTCGCCACCATTTTTTGCCCCCAGGCCGCAACCCACGCGATTGGCCAAGAATGGCCCTCGCAGGAGACAATCACAATTCTTCGGTCAAAGGCGATTATGTCGTTGACAAACCCGGCTCATAAAGTGGCCGGCGCAGAGATGTGCCTGAGAAATCCCCTGCGCCGGCCACTCTGCGGCACTTGGGGGCGCCGCGCGCCAAAATTAGCGAACGATAATAGGATGGCAATTCGCCTTCTGCCCTTGGTAAAAACCGTACAGTGGAATCCCGTTGAACCCTTGATCAAACGGATTATGAATCGCTATCGTCGCTGACTGGCAGTTGTGGGCGTCGGCGCTTGAGAGTTCGCAAAACTCCCGCCCATCCTCGGGAGCTACGATCATGGACCAGGACCATGGAAACCGACACATTTCGGCCTTCGATTTCGACATTGTGCGCAACGCCTTCAGGAAGTCGGTAATCGAGCTAAACATGGCTGAAGAGCATTGGGCGAAACATGCCCGGCTGCTCTTGAAAGATTTCACCGACTGCGAGCCCGACGAAACAATTATCAACCATATCATCGGGCGCTAGGCGCTACCCTGCCGTAGGGGAATTAGCCCCTGTGGAAACCGGGTACCGCGACTTGTTGGAGTCGTCGGATACCTACGAATCACCTAATGTTTGATTTGGTCTAACTCCAGACCGACACAGGACCCGCCCTGAACCCGGCGGGGCGCGATCCTGCGTTTCGGTTAACCGGGGACCATCCCGGCGGAGGACACGAACATGGTTACATGTTCTTGGCCGAAGGCCGTACACGTCACATTCTACGTGCGTGTACGTTTTGGACGACTTGAGTTCGTCCGAGAGCATTGTCGCGGACTTCCGATCCGTTAGACAATGTAGCTTGCCAGACCCTCAGACCCCGCTTCATGCGGGGTCTTTTTTTGACCAGCGAATCTTGGCCGTATTCGGCGGTTTTTGCAATCGTTTCGTCACCGTTTCGGTGCTTATCGGCCAGTTATTTTCCGCTGGCTTTCTTCGCGTCCTTCGGCGGCGGCGCCTTCACCACCTTCTTCAATACACGGTCAAAGTTCTCCTCTGACTCGTCAGTTCCCAACTCGCGGGCCTTCTCTACAAACTTCTGGTATTGCCTGTCCTTCGCCAAAGCGGATTCCTTGTCCACTTGACTCTTTTCTTTGTCGGTCGTTTTCATATCGAATGGCCTCTGAGGGGAGTTTACCGGACCCGTACTTCATTGCTTATTTTGATGAAGCTGGCGACCCTGGTATCAAAACTGTTGCACCGATAGATCCGAATGGCGCGAGTGAGTGGTTCACGGTCGGTTGCGCAGTCGTACGCGCTACCTATGAACCTGAGTTGGTGCCACTCATACAGACAATCAAGAAATCGGTCTTTTCGACACAAAGTCCCGACTTGCATTTTCGCAATCTGGTCGAACACAAAAAGCTACCCGTCTGCCAAGCCCTAGCCGCCGAAAATATGCGGTTCTTCGTGGTTGCCTCAAACAAGAAGAATATGCGGGGTTACCGCAATCCCCAAGCCGAAGCAGTCACTTTCCACATGCATAACTACTTCTACAATTATTGCATCCGCATCCTGCTGGAGCGCGTGAGCCAATGGTGCGCGCGGCGCTCGATCAGTGAGACGGGGAAACCGAAACACGTAAAGCTGGTGTTTTCGAAGCGTGGTGGGCATTCGTACCGACACGTTGAAACGTACATACACCTACTGGCAAAACAATCCGAGAATGGACGAATTTACCAGACAGCCAATGTCCCTGACTTTCGGGTCGTCGACCATCGCTTGATTGAGGTCATTGAGCACAACAAAAACGCGGGTTGCCAGATTGCAGACGTGGTTGCCAGCGCCTTTTATCAAGCGGCAAACGCCGGAACCAAGAAGTGGAATACTGAGTACGCGGAAGCTCTCAAGGATCGCGTGGCATCCCGTGGGGATGGCCTGTATGCGGGATACGGTGTCACGCTGCTGCCGTGGAAGAACTGGACGCTGAAACTCACCGACGCGCAGAAGAAAGTCTTCCGGTTCTACGGCTATGAGATATGAAAGCGGCGGGTCCCGGCCTCGTTGCCATCGGGGGCTTTTAGGCCACCATCCAAAGTGGGCGACCGTCCGTCCGACTGCGGCATCTACGATGCCGCCCGAGGGGGTTCCGGCGTACCCCGCCAACAAAGATACTAATCTGATCGTCGGGAAAAATCAAACCGAATCAAAAGGTTACTGACAATTCGGCGTAACCCATTGATCGCGATTCACTTTTTCCTTCGCTTCTCATATCGCCAAAGCGGTAATTTTAACTGGACTGGCTTGCGGTAGTGATCCTGCTTAGACTTCAATAGGTCTCCGATAGGTCAGACGCTTACCGGCTGCGCCCTTCAAGGCGATGAGCGAACGAACGTTGTCTTCAATGCCCATGGCCGAGCGGTTCGAATAGCGGAAATCAAACTCTGCCAGATAGCGGTGCAGATGGTGTTCGGCGCAATGCTGATACACGCCCTTCATGCCGCGCTTGAAGACGCTGTAAAAGCCTTCCACGGTGTTGGTGTGGACCTTGCCGCGAACGTATTCGCCAGCGCCATGCTCGACCGTGCCATGGGCGGCGAACTCTGCACCGACGCGCTGATACTGGCGGGCTTCGTCCGTCATCAGGATCGTTTCGCGGTCAATGTTCGCGTTCACGATGGGGACGATCTGCGAAACAGATGCAGAGGTGATGTGGAACGAACGGGCGCGGCCACCACGCTCGACAAGCGTCAAGACGGTGTTCTTGTGGGCAGCAGAAGCCTTCTGCTTCGGAACGCCCTTCAAACGGCCAATGTAGGTTTCGTCCACTTCAACGAACTTGCCGGCGCCACCCATGGGAGTGAAGTCATTAGAGCGCATGGCCTCACGAATGCGGTGCGCCAGAAACCAAGCCGCCTTGTAGCCGATTTCCAAGGTGCGGTGCAGCTGGTGAGCGCTGATACCTTTCTTGGACGAACACATGAGGTGGATGGCCTGTAGCCAGATGGTCAGCGGCAAATGGCTTTCTTCCAAGACCGTGCCCATGCGGACGGTGAACTGGCCTTTGCAATCGCGGCACTTGTACAGGCCATGACGCTCGATACCGTTCGGATTTTTCTTCGAAGCCTTAGTACGGACGCCTACCAGCTTGTAAGGCTTTTCCATCGAACCACAGTGATGGCAGACCGGGCCATAAGGCCACAACATACCCTCGACATGCTCGAAAGCAGCGGCTTCGTCGCGGAAGTGAGGGCGGGAAAGGACGGACATGGCGAAAGTTCCTAAGTTGTTGGAATCTTTCTACCTCTCCGGCTTTGGTTTGTCAACGATATAATCGCCCGGTCAAATCAAGAACATTACGGGAACAGGCAATCGCAAGGGTTGCAGCCAGATTGAGCCCGGTTGCAAAAGCGGAACATGGTTAATACGAAATGAAAACGGATAATTTCGCCGTGAGCGGTCTCATTTTGATCCACCCAGGGAGTGGATATGAGCAGCCATAAAAATGACTGCCAGAATAACAAGTATCGAAGCGAGTCCGTATAGGCGTCGGTCTTCATCGTCGAGCGGGCGAAAAAATCTACCTTTCATGCTGCTCAATCCAAAAAAATTGACCAGGGACGCCGCAACTCCAAAACAAATGGAAAGTATTAAAAATAGATTATTATATAGGATGCTTGCCACGTGTCTCCTCCCGGGGATCGTGCATGCGGCAGGTGTCGGAGGCTACTTCCGCTTGCCCTCGACCGCGTCCCAGAACAGGCTGGCAATGTCGGCGCCGCCGAAACGCTGCACCTCGCGCACGCCGGTCGGCGAGGTCACGTTGATCTCGGTCATGTAGTCGCCGATGACGTCGATGCCGACCAGGATGAAGCCGCGTTCTTTCAGCGACGGGCCGATGCGGGCGCAGATCTCGCGCTCGCGTTCGGTCAGTTCGGTTTTCTCGGCGCGGCCGCCGACATGCATATTGGAACGGGAATCGTGCTCGGCCGGCACGCGGTTGATGGCGCCGACCGGCTCGCCGTCGATCAGGATGATGCGCTTGTCGCCCTTGCGCACGTCCTTGAGGTAGCGCTGCACGATATAGGGCTCGCGGGACAGCTGGCCGAACATTTCCAAGAGCGAGGCGAGGTTGCGGTCACCCTCGAGCAGGTGGAAGACGCCGGCGCCGCCATTGCCATAGAGTGGCTTGACGATGATGTCGCCGAACTCCTTGCGGAAGGCGGCGACCTCAAGCGGATCCTTGGTGATCAGCGTGTCCGGCATCAGGTCGGAAAATTCGGTGACGAAAATCTTTTCCGGGCTGTTGCGCACCCAGGCCGGGTCGTTGACGACCAGTGTCTTCGGGTGGATGCGCTCGAGGATGTGCGTGGTGGTGATATAATTCATGTCGAAGGGCGGATCCTGGCGCAGCAGGATGACGTCCATCTCTGACAGGTCGGTGCGCACCTTCTCGCCCAGCGAGTAATGGTTGCCCTTCTCGTCGCGCACCTGCATCTCCTCGATGCGGGCGAACACCTTGCCGTCGCGCAGCGACAGCCGGTCGGGCGTGTAGTGGAACAATTGATGGCCGCGCCGCTGCGCTTCCAGCGACAGCGCGAACGACGTGTCGCCGGCGATCGACACGGTGGAGATATGGTCCATCTGGACGGCGATTTTCAGCTTCATGGCGGGTCCCCAACGCAGTCGACGAGAGCGATATAAGGGTCGCCGCGCCTTCTGCCAATCGGGCCAGAGCTTTAACGGTCGAAGACCAGCCGCGAGTAACCAAGGAAGGACAGTGTCATCGCGACCAGCGAAGCGACGGCAAGGGCCGCCAACGGCGGGGTCGCCGGCACCGCGAACAGCATGGCCGAATAGACGAGATAATTGACGATGCTGGTGGCGATGCCGACGCCGCCATAGCGGGCGCCTTCCTGTGCCATCCCCCTGTTTGACGGCGAGAACGTCAGATGCCGGTTGAGCTGCCAGGTGACGCAAAGCGCGAAGCCGATCGACAGCATGCGGGCGACGAACGGTCCGAGCGGCGTGACGGCGAGCAGCAGCCAGAGTGCCGCCGCGTCAGCGACGAAGCCGATGCCGCCGGCGAAGACAAAGCGGACGAGGCGGCTCACTGCCTCAGGCTGCCCGGGGTGTCTTGCCCGGCGCGGCCTTTGCCGCGGCGGGTGCGATCGCGCTGGCGCGCCGCTCGACCCGACCCGAAGGCATGGACAGGTAGAAAATACGCTTCTGCTCGGCGCGACCGCGTGAGACGGAATCAAGGATCAGTCCGGTCACCGCCGCCAGCATGGACAAGAGCAGAAGGCCGACCGACAGCACCCAGGTCGGCATGCGCGGGACAAGGCCGGTTTCGGCGAACTCGACCAGAACCGGCGCCATCAGGAACAGGCTCGAGGCCAGGAAGAACAGCGAAAAGGCGCCGAAAAAGCGCAGCGGTTGCGTCTCCTTCATCAGCATTGCGAACATCCAGAGGATTTTTGCACCATCGCGGAAGGTCGACAGTTTCGACGACGAGCCCTCCGGCCGGCGGCCATAGTCGAGGGCGATTTCGCTGACCGGAAGTTTGAGCTGCGAGGCATGCACCGACATTTCGGTCTCGATCTCGAAGCCGCCGGAGACGGCCGGAAAGCTCTTGACGAAGCGCCTGGTGAAGACGCGGTAGCCGGAGAAGATGTCGGTGAAATCGTTGCCGAACAGCCATTTGTAGAGGCTGTTGAAGACGCGGTTGCCGAAAGCATGGCCGGCCCTTCCGGCATCGTCGGTGACGCCGCGCCTGATGCCCACCACCATGTCGGAGCGTTCGGTCAAAAGCGTGTTGATCAGCTGCGGCGCGTCCTCGGGCGCATAGGTGCCGTCGCCATCGGCCATCAGATAGATGTCGGCGTCGATGTCGGCGAACATGCGCCGCACCACATTGCCTTTGCCCTGGCGTGGCTCGCGCACCACGATGGCGCCGGCCGCACGGGCACGCAGGGCGGTCAGATCCTTCGAATTGTTGTCGTAGACATAGATGGTGGCAGCCGGCAGCGTCTCGCGGAACCGCCGCACCACCTCGGCGATGGTCAGCTCCTCATTGTAGCAAGGCAGCAGCACGGCGATGACAGGCTCTTGGCGGACGTCTTGCGGCATTTTCGTCTCCGAATGCCTTGTCGACCACACGGCCGCGCGCCGGAAACCGGCCTTCTCAAGGCGGTTTTACTATTTATTGAAGCCGTTAAGGCTAGGTTTAAGGCCGACTTCATGAGTGTCGATTGGCCTGGAAAGGCCCGGCATTCCCGCCAAGGGCGCCCGGGGATGAGCACAGCAAGGGACGGAACTTCCACGGGGAGGTCCGATATCGCGTTCGCGCTGCTTGCCGCCTTGCTGCTGCTGGCCCTCAATGCCCATGCCGGGTTCCCGCAACTGGCCAATCCGGCGGGCGACAATGATAGCCTGCTGCAGCTGGTCGAAGTCCGCGACCTCATGGGCGGCCAGGGCTGGTTCGACCTGCATCAGTACCGGATGGGGCTGGAAGGCGGCTTCGTCATGCACTGGTCGCGGCTGCTCGACGCGCCGCTGGCGCTGAGCATTCTTGCCGTATCCGCCGTGACGGGCAGCACCGCTCTCGCCGAACAGATCGTGCAGATACTCTGGCCCGCCCTGCAATTCTGGCTCGCTGTCTTCTTCATCATCCGTGCCGCGCGCGCTTTCGCCGGCCCGCACGCGGTGCTGCCCGCTGCCGTCGTCGGTGGCGCGGCCCTGTATTACATCGGCATTTTCTCGCCGGGTGCGCTCGATCACCACAATGTCCAGCTGATGCTGACGCTGGCGAGCCTCGCTCTGCTGCTCGAGGCGCCCACGCGCCGGCCGGCCGCCTTTGTCGCCGGCATCTGCGCCACGCTGACCCTGGCCATCGGCATGGAAAGCGCTCCCTATGCCGGAACCCTCGGCGCCGCCGTCGCGCTGCTGTTTCTCGTCAAGGGCGACGGCGAAAGGCTGATCGCCAGAGATTTCGGCCTCGGCGTCGCCGGCGTTTCGGCTGTCGTCTTCGTCACCACAGTCCCGGTGTCATCCTGGGGTCAGGCTCAGTGCGACACATTCTCGGTCGTGCAGTTCGCCGTCACCGGGCTTGCCGGCGTTGGACTGGCTGTCATCGCCTCCTTGAGGGTCGCCAACGCCACGGCTGCCCGGCGCCTGATGGCGCTTGGCTTGCTTGCCGTCGCTCTCGCTCTCGTCGTGGTGCTGCTGTTCCCGCAATGCCTGGCGGCGCCTTACGCTCATCTCGACCCCCGCCTGCAGCAGATGTGGCTCGGCTATATCGAAGAGGCGCAGTCGATCGCCCAGCTCGTCGCCGATGACCCGGCAAGGGCGGTGGCGCGCTTTGCCACGCCGCTGGTGGCGATCGTCCTGATGGCGCTTCGTTTCAGCCGTGGTGGCTGGCGGCGGCAGGACAGCCTGGTCGGCGCATTGCTGGTGGTGGCGGTCCTGGTCAGCGCCTGGGAAGTGCGCGGCTCGACCTTCTCCATCGCCTTTGCGGTGATCCCGCTTTCGGCCTGGATCGCCAAATGGCGGCAGCGGGCCGAGACCAGCCCGTCCAGCGGCTCGGTGCTCCGGATGGCCGCGGCCTGGCTGATCTCGGTGAACTCAATCTGGTCGGGCGCCGCCGAGGCCGCATCGAGCGCTTTCGAGGCCGGCGCACCTGTCCAGGACTCCAGCATCGATGCGCCTTGCAACAGCAAGGCATCGTTCGCCGCACTTGGCGCGATGGCCCCCACCACGGTCCTTGCCATCTCCAATCTCGGCTCGCCGATCCTCGCCTTCACCGGCCATCGCGTCTTCGCCGGGCCCTACCACCGTAACGTCGCCGGCAACCTGCTGGTGTTCGACGCCTTGCTGGGCTCTGCCAGCGACGCCAAAGCCATCGTCGAAAGCCACCATGTCGGCCTTGTCGCACTCTGCCGCGGCAACACGGAAAGCCGGCTGTTCGCGGCCAAGGCGCCGGACGGTTTCCTGGCCGGGCTGATGCGCGGCAGCGTGCCGGACTGGCTGGAGCCGGTGGCGCAGACCCGTGGCGCTCCGCTTGAGCTCTATCGCGTCCGGCCAAACGGCTGAAGATCGGTCTGAAAACAAGGGGTTGACCCCAGTTGCATCGACCTTCCCCAAGGCAATGCATTTTACCCGCGAATAATCGATTTGGGGATACGTTTCCTAAAGGGTTTGCTGACAGTCTGGAAAGAAATCCGACGTCGCAAACAGGGACACCGATGCAAACTTCGTTTGGCACCGGTCAGGCAAACAGGGAAAGCACGGATCTGGCATTCACCGATCCGTTGACCGGGCTTGGCAACCATCGCCGCTTCTTCGACAAGGTCGATCGCCTGATCAGCGATCGTGCCGACGATCCCGCACCCTTCACGGTAGGGATTCTCGACCTCGACGGCTTCAAGCCGATCAACGATCTGTTCGGCCACAAGGCCGGTGACGACATACTGATCCAGGTCGCGATGCGGCTGCGCGCCTCGATGGACGGCCATTCGACGGTCTGCCGCATCGGCGCCGACGAATTCGCCTTCCTCTATCCGCTGGTGTTTTCCGAGGAGGCGGCTGCGGAAAAATCCCGCATGCTGATCGAGATCCTGTCGGCGCCTTACGATGTCGGCGAACGCACCGCCAGGCTCTCGGCCTCGGTCGGCTGCTCGCTGTTTTATTCCGGCGACGAGACCACCGAAATCCTCGTCAACAAGGCCGAGACGGCGCTCTACCACGCCAAGCGTTCCGGCCGTGGCCGCGTCGTCGTCTACACGCGCGAGATGGAAGAAGCTGCCAAGCGCGTCACCCGCATCGAGCAGGCGCTGCGCCGCGCCGTTTCGGCCGGCGAGGTCGAGCCACACTTCCAGCCGATCGTCGACCTCAACACGCGCCGCACCATCGGCTTCGAGACGCTGGCGCGCTGGACCGATCGCGATCTCGGTGCGGTGCCGCCGACGGTCTTCATTCCCATCGCCGAGGAACGCGGCATTATCGGCCCGCTGTCGCAGCTGGTGCTGCGCAAGGCGACCGAGGCGGCCAGGAGCTGGCCGAAGGACTTGTTCCTGTCGTTCAACCTGTCGCCCTCGCAGCTCGTCGACCAGAACACCGGCCTGCACATATTGGCGATCCTCGACCGCACCGGCTTCGATCCGCGCCGGCTGGAGATCGAGATCACCGAGACCGGCCTGATGAACGACCCGGCCTCGGCCGCTCAGATCGTCGACGATCTGCGCCGCGTTGGCATCCGCGTCTCGCTCGACGATTTCGGCACCGGCCAGTCCTCGCTCGGCCGCTTGCGCGAATTCCATTTCGACAAGCTCAAGATCGACCGCGCCTTCGTCTCCTCCATTCTCGATGATCGCCCGTCCGAGCACATCATCCGCGCCATTCTCGCCATGTGCGAGGGGCTCGGCATGGATGTGGTCGCCGAAGGCATCGAAGAGGAAGCGCAGGCCGATCGCCTCGTCCAGTTCGGCTGCGCCGGCGGGCAGGGTTATCTCTTTGGCAAGCCGGTCGATGCCGACGCCACGCTCGGCTATCTCCGCGATTCCTTCCGTGGCGCCTTGCGCGCCAAGGCGATCTGACCGGCGATTTTCGACGTAATCAGCATTCCGCCGATTCCGCCGCGCGCTTCCAGTGCGGCGCATTGTCGTTTTGTCTGACATAAGCCGCAAATCCAGCTTTTCGCCCTTGCCCGCGCGACTTGCGTGGCTAGGATGCGCGCCGGTTAAGCGCGGAGAGAATAGACATGATGCCATCGGCGGATTTTGCCGACCTCAAGGGAGCCTCGGTACTGATCACCGGCGGCGGCTCCGGGATCGGCGCGGCGCTGACCGAGGGTTTTGTCCGCCAGGGCGCCAATGTCGCCTTTATTGACATCGCCGATGGCCCGAGCACGTTGCTTGCCGACCGCATCGAGAGAGACTTCAAGCGGCGGCCGCTCTACCTCAAGACCGACCTGCGCGATATCGATGCTTTGCGCGTCTCGGCGGCCAAAGCGGCAGAAGTGCATGGCGATGTCACCGTGCTGATCAACAATGCCGCCTGGGACGAGCGCCACGCCGTCGAGGACGTGACGGTGGAGTTCTGGGACAACAACCAGGCGATCAACCTGCGGCCACATTTCTTCACCGCGCAGGCGGTGGCGCCGGGCATGAAGCGGGCCGGCGGCGGCTCGATCATCAATTTCACCTCGACATCCTACCTGATCAATCACCCCGACATGCCGGCCTATACCGCCGCCAAGGCGGGCATCCTCGGCTTGACCAAGGGGCTGGCCGGCAAGCTTGGGCCCGACCGCATCCGCGTCAACGCCGTCGCGCCCGGCTGGGTGATCACCGAACGGCAGCAGGAACGTTGGGTGACGGAAGGGGCGCTTGAAGCCCATGTGGCCAAGCAGTGCATCAAGGATGTGATGCGCCCGGACGACATGGTCGGCACGGTACTGTTCCTGGCCTCGGATGCCTCGCGCATGCTGACGGCGCAAATGCTTGTTGTCGACGGAGGCTTCCTGTGAGCCAAGGGTTTGCCAGCAACACTCCGGCGGTAGCGGCACTCGATTGGGGCACGACCCGGCTCCGGGCATGGCTGATCGACGGCAGCGGCAAGGTGATTGCCGAGCGTCGCGGCGATGACGGCCTGATCACCGCGCGTGAAAAAGGATTTTCGAACGTGCTGGAAGGCCATCTGGCCGCCATGGGCGCGCCGGAAACGCTACCCGTCATCATCTGCGGCATGGCTGGCTCCCGCCAGGGCTGGATCGAGGCGCCCTATGTGACCGTGCCTGCGCCGATCGGCGCTATTCTCGGCGGTGCCGCCCGGGTGGCTGATCAGAAACGCGACATCCGCATCGTGCCGGGCCTCGCCCAGCGTCTGGCCGACGCGCCGGATGTCATGCGTGGTGAGGAAACACAGCTTGCCGGTGCTGGTTTGCCGGCAAAGGGGCGGCATCTTGCCTGCATGCCGGGCACGCATTCGAAATGGGTCGTGGTCGAGGACGGCGCGGTGGCCGGCTTCGGCACATGGCCGACCGGCGAACTGTTTTCGGTGCTATCAGCGCATTCGATCCTCAAGCATTCGCTGGGCGAGCATCCGGCTCCGGTGGCCGCGGACAGTCCGTTCTTCCGGCAATGGTGCGAACGGTCGCTTGGCGAGGGCGGCGACGTCACGTCAAAACTGTTTGCCATCCGTGCCGCCGGGCTCCTGCAGGACCTGAAGTCTGAGGATGCGGCGGCCTGCCTGTCCGGGCTTTTGATCGGCGGCGAGATCGCCTCGGCGAAGCGCCGCTATGGCGCCGGCGATGCGCCGGTCGTGCTGATCGCCTCGGGTGCGCTCGCAGTACTCTACCAGGCCGCACTCGACCTTGCGGGGCTTGCCTTCCGCACCGTCGACGCGGATGAAGCGGTGCGCGCGGGCCTTGTCGAGGCCGCGCGCGAGAACGGCATGATCCCCAGAACCGGAGCCTTGGCATGACCGAGACCGCTGCCTTTCCGAAACTCAAGCGCGGGCTGGTCGCCATCCTGCGCGGCCTGAAAGCCACTGAAGCGATTGCCATGGGGCAGGCGCTGTTCGATGCCGGCATCGAGGCGATCGAAGTGCCGCTCAACTCGCCCCAGCCCTTCTCGTCCATCGCCAGGATTGTCCAAGTGCTGCCGAAGTCGGCCCTGGTCGGCGCCGGCACGGTGCTGACGGCAGCCGATGTCGACGGTCTGCACCAGGCCGGCGGGCGGCTCCTGGTCAGCCCCAACATCGATGCCGAGGTGATGGCGCGCGCCATGCATTACGGCATGGTGACCATGCCCGGCGTGTTCACACCGACCGAGGCGTTCCAGGCGATCCGGTTAGGCGCTTCGGCGCTAAAATTCTTCCCGGCGAGCGCGCTGGGTGCATCAGGCATTTCGGCGATCCGGGCGGTGCTGCCGGCGCAGACTTTGGTCGGTGCCGTGGGCGGTGTTTCCGAGAAGGACTTTGCCGGCTACAAGGCGGTCGGGGTCACGGTCTTCGGCCTCGGCTCCAGCCTGTTCAAGCCCGGCATGAGTGTCGATGAGGTGGCCGCGCGGGCGCACGCTGCCGTGGCAGCCTGGGATGCGGTGTTCGGAGACGCATGATGAGCGAGGTTTCGGTTTTTTCCGATCACATCTGCCAACTCGGCGAGGGGCCGAGCTACGATCCCGCCACCGATGCGCTGTTCTGGTTCGACATCGTCAACGGCAAGCTTCTGGAAAAGCCACTCACGGGCGCCCTGAAGATCCATGAGCTTGGCCAGATGGCGAGCGCCATCGCCATCATCGACGACCAGCGCCAGCTGATCGCCACCGAGACCGGGCTTTTTGTTCGCGACGTCGCGACCGGCAAGATGACGCTGCACACGCCGATCGAGGCCGATAATCCGCTCACCCGCTCCAACGATTCGCGTGTCCACCCCTGCGGTGCCTTTTGGGTCGGCACCATGGCCAAGGACGAGAGCAAGGGCGCCGGCTCGATCTACTGGTTTTTCAAGGGCGAGCTGCGCACGCTCTACACCGGTATCACCGTGTCGAACTCGATCTGTTTTTCGCAGGACGGGACGATCGCCTATTACACCGACACCGCGACCGGCCTTTTGATGCGTACCGCCTGCGATCCGGCCACCGGCCTGCCGGTTGGCGAGCCAAAGGTGTTCGTCGACCATCGTTCTTCGAAGGGCTACGTCGACGGCTCCGTCGTCGACCGCGACGGCGTGCTGTGGAATGCCGTCTGGGGCGGCAAGGCGGTGAAGGCCTATTCGCCCGAAGGCAGATTGCTGCGCGAAATTCCCATGCCGGTGACGCAGGCGTCCTGCCCTGCCTTTGTCGGCGCCAAGGCCGATCGGCTGGCGGTGACCTCGGCCTGGAAGGGCAAGGACGAGAAACAGCGTCAGCTCGATCCGCAAGCGGGCATGACCTTCCTTATCGAAATTCCGGTCAATGGCCGGTTCGAACCGCGCGTGCTGATCGCCTAACAGAGATCGCCTGAACAGACTGGGGCGATAGTCGCGGCCCATATCCAGAGCGCTGCTGTCACCCAAGCGTCCGGCTCGGGTCGATTTCGCGAAAGCCGTCTGCTGCGGCCGTGCGATGGTAGGCGATCGCACTGCCGGGAATCGTTCATGTCGAACCACAAGCCAAAGCTGATCCTTGTCTACGAGCCGGAAAAGGCTTGCTTCGACCGCTTGATATCAGACGGCTACGCGCCACAGCGCGCCACCGAAATCTCGTCCTATCTGGCGCAGTCGACGGATATCGCCCTCGAATTCGGTGCCCTTGCCGCCGCCTGCGAGGCGCGCGGTCTCGCCTTTGCGCCGGTGGCGCTCGACGATGCCACCGAGGCGCTCGAGGGTGCGGATGCGCAGAACACGCTGGTCTGGACGCTGTCCGACGGCATCGCCTATTTCCGTGGCGGCGCGGCACCCGCGCTGGCCCGGCTCAACGGATTGAGGACGATCGGCGCCGATGATTCGCTGTTCGCACTCTGCCAGGACAAATTCCGCTCCGGCGCCGTGCTTGGCGCGCTCGGCCTGCCGGTGCCGCAGGCCGGCCTTGCCCGGGATGGCAAATGGCTGGTCGAGCCGCCGGCCTCCGCCGCTGGCTGGTTCGTCAAGCCCAACCGGCTTGGCGCCAAGATCGGCATCTGGCCGGATTCGCGCAGCAGCGACCTCGGCCACGCACTGGAGCTTAGCCGGCGGGTGTTCGCCGCCTATCGCGACGACGTCGTCGTGCAGCCCTATGTCGCCGGCCGCAATGTGCGCGCCAGCTTCCTCGGACTGACGCCGCAAGTTGGTGTCGAAGCGCTCGGCGTCGCCTTTGTCGATTCCGGCGCCGATTTCCAGACCATGGCGGACAGTATGGCGCTCTACGGCGAAACCGGCGAGGCCGCCAAGGCGGCAGGACACTATGTCGAACCGGAGCTCGTCGCGGTTGCCGATGTCCAGCCGATCGCGGACGCCAGGATCAGGGCGATCGCCAGCCAGCTGATCAGCGGGCTCGGCCTGCGCGACGTGTTCTCGGTCGACCTGCGCGTTGAGGCCGATGACACGGTCCACCTGATCGAGTTCGAGGTCTGCCCCGGCCTGCCCTGCTTCGATTTCCGCGCCTATTGCCGGTCACAATGGGACCTGGAGCTTGCCGACGCCATGGCTGAGACCGCCGCCAGTCGGCTTACCGGCCAGCGCCGCAGCGTCTAGGCGCGGCCTATACCGCACCCATTTCACTTGGCAGCTTGCGGTCCTGGTTGCGCGCCTTGACGCTGTCTTTCCTGCCTCTAGTGTCGGCTGACGACCATGGGGCAGTTTCCGGTAAAAGTGTGAAGCCGTTCGGATTGCGTCAGATAAACAGGCTCCAACGAAGACCGCGCGATGAACACCACGCCTGTCGGTTCCGAAACCCTGCACCATCACATCAGGCGCATGGTCGGGCGCGATCCGCATGAGGGGCATCGTGTCGCCACCCCGCTCGAACTTCTGTTCGACCTGACCTTCGTGACGGCATTCAGCTTTGCCTCCTCGCAGCTTGCCCACGCACTGGCCGAAGGCCACACCACGGCCGCCTTGCTCGGCTTCGCTTTCGCCAGCTTCGCCATCTGCTGGGCCTGGATCAATTTCTCCTGGTTCTCCTCGGCCTATGACACGGACGACTGGGTTTTCCGCCTCGTCACCATGGTGCAGATGATCGGCGTGCTGGTGCTGGCGATCGGCCTGCCGCGCATGTTCGCCTCCATCGAGCATGGCGAGCATCTCGACAATTCGGTGATGGTGTTCGGCTATGTGATCATGCGGGTGGCGATGATCTTCCAGTGGCTGCGCGCCGCGAGACAAGACCCCGCCCGGCGCCGCGCCTGCCTGACCTATGCCACGGCCATCGCCATCGCCCAGATCGGCTGGGTGGTGCAGATCGTCGTCGATTTCCCGGTCTCCACCAGCATCATACTGGCCGTCATCCTTGGCCTCATCGAACTGGCGGGGCCAGTGGTTGCCGAACGCAGCGATGGCGGCACGCCCTGGCATGCGCACCACATGGCCGAGCGCTACAGCCTGTTCGCCATCATCGCTTTGGGCGAGGGCGTCGTCGGTACGCTCGCGAGCCTGTCGGCGGTGGTCGAGGAGCAAGGCTGGACCGTGGATGCGGCTCTGGTCTGCATCGCCGGCACCGGGCTCACATTCGGCATGTGGTGGGTCTATTATATCTTGCCATCGGCACCGATATTGCATGCCCACCGCAACCGCGCCTTCGTCTGGGGCTATGGCCAGATGCTGATCGTCGCGGCAATTGTTGCGACCGGCGCCGGCCTGCATGTCGCGGCCTATTTCATCGAGCACAAGGCGCATATCGGCCCGCTTGCGACGCTGCTTGCCACGGCAATTCCCGTCAGTGTCTTCCTGGCGGCGATCTATGCGCTCTACACCTATCTCGTCCGGCGGTTCGACCCGTTCCACATCTGGCTGCTGGTCGCGACCGCGGCGGTCGTGGCGGTTGCCATCCTTGCCGCGTCCGCCGGCGTCGACATGGCGGTTTGCCTCGTCATCCTCATGCTGGCGCCGGCCGTCACCGTCGTCGGCTACGAAGCGCGCGGACACCGGCATCAGACCGAAGCGCTCGCCAGCGACGAGCACTCGGCACGGCATTAGCCAACCGCGGGTTTGCTAGTGAATTTATCCCCGAGGCATTCGCTCGAATGTCTGCAGCGAGGGATCGGTCCTATCCCAGCCATGGCCGCGGATCGTGTAGGTGACCACCCGCGGCTCGAAAACGCTGGGGTCGTCGAGGCTGGTGGCGTGGACCGTTATCAGCTCTGGCATGGCGACGAATGTCAGAAAGACCGGCGTTCCGCATGTCGGGCAGAAGGCGTGGATTTTTTCGTTGCCGCTGTCGCCGGCCACCCGCCAGGTGCTTGCCTCGCCGGTGATTGCCATATCGGCGCGCCGGCCAAAGGTCAGGTAGGATCCGTGGCCGGTGCCGGCGCGCTTCTGGCAATCCAGGCATTGGCAATGGTTCTGGAAGATCGGCTCGCTGCTCGTCTCATAGCGAATGGCTCCACATGCGCAGCCGCCTGTATAGCGTTTGGTCATTGTTGGTCCTCCTGGATCAGGCCGATTTCGGCTTGGCGAAAACGTCGATGCCACTGCCGGTTTCCAGCAGGGATTTCAGGCTGGACAGCACAACCGGCCAGCCCTGGCTGATGCCTTTCGCCATGCCGGAGCCGGCTTCGAGTTCGTCATGGGTGACGGTCAGCCGGACCATGGCGTCGTATTCCTCGATGCCGAAGGTCACCCGGCTGTAGCTTGCAGGATCGGCGGCCTGCGAGGGGCTCGCCCAGGTCATCACGAGACGGGTCGGCGGCGAGACCTCAACGACCTTGCCGACGATCTGGACGGTGCGCTCATCATTGGCGCGGATATGTTCCCACTTCGATCCCGGCTTCCAGTCGGAGACGTTCTCGTGGCCCCAATAGCGCCGTGCGATATCGGGCCTGGTTATGGCCTCGAACACTTTCTCTGGAGTCGAGCGGATGTAGGTCACGTAGACAAAACTGGTCGTCTCTCTGGTGGTCATTGGTCGTCTCCTTCTAGTTCTTGTTTCAGGTCGTGCAGCAGGCTGAGCCGCTGCCGTTCGAAT
The DNA here is from genome assembly GCF_056402975.1 of Mesorhizobium sp. P3_A9. Lineage (NCBI taxonomy): Bacteria > Pseudomonadati > Pseudomonadota > Alphaproteobacteria > Hyphomicrobiales > Phyllobacteriaceae > Mesorhizobium > Mesorhizobium sp. P3_A9. Next base: position 18,466 of record NZ_JBFUGJ010000081.1, read on the forward strand.
TTTCGCACCCAGCGCTCGTAGACTTCGTGCAGCGGCACCGGGTTGATGAAGTGCAGCTTTTCGCGGCCACGCTTGACCGTGCTCACCAGATTGGCCGCCTCCAGCAGGTCGATGTGCTGGGTGGCGGATTGCCTTGCCATGTCGAGATGTTCGCAAAGCTCGCCAAGCGTCTGCCCGTTCTTCTCGCAGAGAAGGTCGAGCAGCCTTCTGCGTGTCGGGTCGCCCAGCGCTTTGAAAACCTTGTCGGCGTCCATCAGCCTCACTCTGTTGTGAGGTCACAATATGCAGGTAAATACCTGCATGTCAATCACCGATCGTCCAGCCCCGCAAGGGTATTCGGACTCGGATATCGATTGCTAAATGGGCCGCGCGCCAGCCATGTACCGGATGTTGTCGAACGGCTCCGGCCGATTGTCGGCCAGGCTCCACAGTTGGCGATCGGTGCCTGGCAGATCCCCGAGATAGACATGCAGGGCTCCGGAGCGGGCACTGCCGGTATTGGCGACCGAGTGGATGGTGTTGGAAGACATGCGCACCAGCGCCGGCGCCGCAAAATCCTGCCGCTCCGGCTCGTCGACCTGATCGCCGGCCAGCTTGTAGGTGAAATTGGTCTCGCCGCCCCAGTAGATGCCGATCAAGGCGTCCATCCGATGATTGTGCGGCGGATACTGCACCCCGGGCGAAAGTGTGATGTGGTAGATCGTCAGCCCAGGGCTGGCATGCAGCAGCAGCTCGTCCTCATCCTCCTCATGGACAAGTCCGCCGAGCGCATGGAAGCGATTGATGTAGTCGCTCAAGACGGCCTTGACCTCATCGAAGGGATGAGAGCCTGCAGCCGCGTTGACGATATCCTTGATCGCGGGATAGAGAGGGGAGTCGGCGGATAGAGGCATGCCACAGCTCCTTACTGAGATGCTCAGTTAGCATAGCTAAGATGGCCACTGTCAAGGCCGGTGCAAAGCGAGAGAAGCATGACGCCGCCAAAGGCCACGCCATCGAAATCGGCCGCGTCCCCCGGCGGGACCACGGCGCTGTCGTCAGCGGATGTGCTGCGCAGCGAACAGGCCTACGAACAGCTGAAGAGCGATATCGTCGCTTGCGTCCTGTTGCCCGGTGAAGCGTTGACCGAAAAGCAGATCGAGGCGCGCTACGGCATCAAGAAGGCGACGATCCGTTCGGCTCTGGCCCGTCTCATGCAGGAAGGCCTAGTCCGGAGCGAGCCGCGCCGCGGCTATGTCATTACGACGCTGACCTTGCGCGACGTCAACGAGATCTTCGATGTCCGCAGCCTGATCGAGCCGGAAGTGTTCCGGGTTGCCACCACCGATATCACCGAGCGCGGACTGGACGAGATCAGGTTCGTAGCCAGAAAGGTGCTGAAGCCCGAGACGCTGCGCAGTCCGGTTGCCTTCTTCGCCGCCGATCGTGCCTTTCGCCTGGCGATTGTCGAGCTTTCCGGTAATTTGCGGCTGGCACGGCTTCTCAGCCAGATCCTCGACCAGTCGGAACGGGCGCTCCATCTCGGCTTCAAGTCGCGCGATTTCATGCCGCTGATCATCGAGCAGCAGAAGCAATTGCTGCAGGCCTGCGAAAAGAGCGACGTCCCCGGCATCGTCAAACTTGCCCGATCGCAGTGCCTGACGCTGAAGCACCAGCTGAGCGGCGCGTTGCTTGGCGGCGCCAAGC
>NZ_JBFUGJ010000082.1:0-20022 GCF_056402975.1 Mesorhizobium sp. P3_A9
GCTCAGGGCCGGATCAATCTTGCGCTGAGGCAATACGAAAATTGCCGTGGCATGCTGCAGCGCGCGCTCAACCTGCAGCCCGAGCCGGAAACCCGTTCCCTCTACGAAGAGTTGCGAACGCGCCGCATGGCGCCGCAAGCTCAGTCCAGGACGGCAGGCCCGGCCTCGCTTGCAGGAGCRCCACCACCGACGCCAACCCATGCCGGCGAGCGGCAGCAGGCCTCGACCCACTATGTCAAATCGGGCGGGATCAACATCGCCTATCAGGTGACCGGCGATGGACCGATCGACCTGATCTATGTTCCCGGCTGGGTCTCCAACCTCGATCTTGCCTGGTCGTCGCCGCGGCTTTCGCATCTGCTTCATCGCCTCGGCACCTTTTCGCGCCTGATCCGCATGGACAAACGCGGCACGGGGTTGTCAGACCGCAGCGTTGGTTTGCCGACGCTSGARGAGCGRATGGAAGACATGCGGGCGGTGCTGGATGCGGTCGGATCGAAGCGCACGGCTCTGTTCGGCAGCTCGGAAGGCGGACCCATGTGCATGCTGTTCGCGGCGACTTATCCCGAGCGCACCGCGGCACTTGTGCTCAACGGAACCTATGCCAGGGGCAGGTGGTCGAAGGATTACCCATGGGCAAGGACAAATGAGCAGGTGGAAGAAGACCTGGCCGCCGTCGAGAGACAATGGGGCGAGCCCGCTGACATGAGCAATGCGGCACCCAGCCTGATGAATGACAGCTCCGAGAGGGAATGGTTCGCCGCGTATCTCAGGAATTCAGCCTCGCCCGCCGACGCCATCGCGCTCTGGCGCTGGGGGACAGAAATCGACATCCGTGACATCCTGCCCACCATTCACGTTCCAGCACTGATCGTGCAGACGACCGGCGATCGCTGGGTCAAACCTGAAGAAGGACGCTACCTGGCGACGCACATCGAAGGCGCCAGATATATCGAACTCGCCGGCCGCGATCACGTGATCTGGGGCGAGAATTCCGATCGCCTCGTCGACGAGATCCAGTCCTTCGTTACCAGCGCCTTGCCGGCGGCGCCAGGCGAACGTGTCCTGGTGTCGGTGCTGTTGCTGGAGATGAGTAGCCCACCTTCCTGTCCCGGCGCGGATCCTGTCGAACGCCACGCTGACGAAATCCGTGCCGAATTGCTCACGGCCGAAGGCAGGCAGATCAGGCACTCGGAACATGGATTTCTCGCCGTGTTCCAGAGGCCGACCCGGTCGATCCAGTGCGCCATCGCGATCCGCCATCGCCTGCGACAATCCGGTCTCGATGTCCGCTGCGCAGTCCATACCGGCGAATGCGAAAAACGCGGCGATGATTTCTCCGGCATCGCAATCGAGCTGACATCGCGCTTGCTTGAAAATGCCGGGCCGGGCGAGGTCATCGCATCACGGACGGTTCGTGACCTGGTGATCGGCTCCGGTCTGGCGTTTGAAGAGCATGGCGAGGTGGAGATCGCTGGTCTTCCCGGCAGCTTGCAACTTTTCTCCGTCGAGCCGGTCAGATAAAGTCTGCTTATCGAGCAAGATCGCGCCGTGGCCATAATCCTTCGCGTCTCTGATTTATTTGACCGAGAACTCGGATGCGCCACCCGTCAGGGTGAAGCCTTGCCGAAGTCTTTGTGATACCTCCCTGATCAAATCGCATCAGGGAGGGCGCCATCGCCAAACCCACCTTCGCAGACATCGCCCGCCGCGCTGCGGTCGGCACCGCAACGGTCGAGCGCGTGCTCAACGGCCGGGGCGGCGTGCGGCCCGAGACGGTGGAGAAGGTAGTCGCAGCCGCCCGCTCTCTCGATTATCCGCGCCGGCTGCCCGAGGCCCATCGCGGCATCCTCCGCATCGAGGTCATCCTGATGCGGCCGGACTCGACTTTTTTCTCGCGCCTGTCCCGCGCCTTTGAGCGCATCGCCGCCACGCTCGACCGCACGGTCGCCGTGCACCGGACTTTTCTGGACGAAGGCGACGCCACGGCCGTCGCCCGGCGTATCCGTGAGCCAGGCATGCGCCGTGGCGGGCTGATCCTGGCGGTGCCGGACGATCCGCTGATCCGCGCGGCCCTTATTGAAGTCGAGGCGCAAGGTGTGCCGACGGTCCAGGTGGTGACCCGCATCGCCGGCTCGAAGGCCGACTATGTCGGCATCGACAATTACGCCGCCGGCCGTGTGGCCGCGCAGTTGATGAGCCGCATGCAGACGGGCAGCGGCAGCATCGCAGCACTCTGCCACAGCCAGATCTACCAGGTGCATCGCGACCGTATCCGCGGCTTTTCCGATTATCTGGCCGAGCATCCGCGCACTGACCTCGCCTTCGTCGAGGTGCTGTTCGGCCATGACGAGGGACCCCGCAGCGCCGACCTTCTCGTCGATCTTCTGCGCCAGCGCCCCGATCTCGCCGGCTTCTACAATGCCGGCGGCGGCAATGGCTCATTGAACGAGGTGCTGGCCCGCCATCCGCGCCGCCACGAAATCTTCTTCGTCGGCCATGAGCTGACCGAGCGCAGCAGCGCGGCCCTGCGCGCGGGGACCATGGACGTCGTGCTCGACCAGGCGCCGGAAGCGCAGGCACGCCGCGCAATCGACCTCATCCTGGCCCGGCTTGGCTTGCACGACCTGCCGATCGAAAACCCGCCGATCCGCTTCATCACCTTCACCGCCGAAAACCTTTGATCTGATTTGATCAAGGAACAAGCGGCCTTCCACCGGCCGCGATGATAAGCCTCTCGCAAATGGGAGGATCACTGGTGACCAGACGGCTGACGGTACACGACCTGCAAAGCGCCAAGGACAGCAAGAAATGGCTGCAGTTGCATGTCGACACGCCGGCAGAGGCAGCGGCCGCTGTCGCCTGCGACATCGTTATTCTCTCATGCGAACCCGATCACAATCTCGAAGCCATTCGCCAGGCGGCACCCCTCGCCTTCCTCTCCGTAGGGATGCCGCATGGCGCGGTCGCCTCGCCTGATGAGGCGGTGCGGCTCGGCTTCGCGATGATGAAGCGCGGCGCCGATGCGGTCTATTCATCGCATTCGCCGCGCTTCATCGAGGCCATGGCGGCCGAAGGCATTCCCGTCACCGGCCATGTCGGCCTGGTGCCGAATCGCGCCACCTGGACCAATTTCCGCGCCATCGGCAAATCAGCCGAAGAGGCACTGAAGGTCCTGCGAGCGGTGAAGGATCTGGAGAATGCGGGCGCCGCCTGCATCGAGGTCGAGGTGGTGCCGGTGCGGCTCGCCGAGCACATCACCCGCTCGACGCCGCTGATCACCATGGGCATGGGCTGCGGCTCGGCCTGCGACACGCAGTACCTGTTTTCCAGCGACGTGCTCGGCACCCACAACGGCCACTATCCGCGCCATGCGAGGCGCTATGCCGACTTCGTCACGCTGGAGGCCGAACTGCAGGAGAAGCGCATCGCCGCCTTCCGCGCCTTCGGCCGCGACGTGGCCGATGGCCTTTACCCCGAAGCGCGGCACCAGGTGGACATGGACGATGCCGCCTATGACCGCTTCCTCACCCTCTCCCAGTCTTTGTGAGACCGCCATGGACGATCTGAAATACGGCACACGCAACAAGCGCGGCGACTGGGCTCCGAACGAGCCTGCCGGCACGGCGCCGCTCTTTACGTTTCCGCCGCGGCCGCTGGCGCTGTTGAAATGGCTGCCGCACTATTTCCTGCCCTATAACATCCTCTTCGCGCTCTCGGCGGTTGCCTGGTGGCATTTCGTGCTGCCCGATGTCGAGGTGATGAAGACGCTATCCTGGGGCTGGATCCTGCGGCTGTTCCTCGCCAACTGCGCGGCATTGCTTGTGTTCTTTGGCGCCTTCGAGATCCGACTCTACATCTTGAGAAGCCAGGGCAACCGATTCAAATACAACGGCAAATGGCCGTCGGAGCAGAAGAGCAAGGCCTTCTTCTTCCAGAACCAGAATCTCGACAACATGCTGCGCACCTTCGGCACCGGCATGCCGATCTGGACGGCGATCGAGGTCGGCATTCTCTGCGCCTACGCCAATGGCTATGTGCCGTGGCTGACCTTCGCCGAGCATCCGGTCTATCTCTTCCTGCTGGCGCTGGCGGTGCCGATCATCCACGAGACGCATTTCTTCCTGCTGCACCGGGCGATCCACTGGCCGCCGCTCTACACATGGGTGCACTCGGTACACCACAATTCGGTGAACCCGTCGCCCTGGTCCTCGCTGGCCATGCACCCGGTCGAGCAGTTCGGCTACCTCGGCGTGGCGCTCTGGCATCTGATCATCCCGTCCAATCCGCTGCTGGCGCTCTACCAACTCCACTATGCCGGCTTCGGTGCCATTCCCGGCCATGTCGGCTTCGACAAGGTCGAGCTGACCGAGGACAAGACCATCGATAGCCACGCCTACCTCCACTACCTCCACCACAAATACTTCGAGGTGAATTACGGCGACGGCCTCATCCCGTTCGATAAGTGGTTCGGCACTTTCCACGACGGCAGCAAGGACGGCGAGGCCCGCATGCAGGCCCGCTACGAGAAGAAAAAGGCGCGCGCCAACGCCGCCAACTGACAGCCCAAGCAGACAGCCACACGGATGGCGCCAGCCATCCATCCAGCCATCCCGCAAGGGCCGGTAATCAAGGGAGGAGTGAACCGGCACTCCATCCAAGGGAGGAAACCGTGAAGAACTTTCTCATTTCGACGGCGCTAGCCACATTGATGTCGACATCAGCCTTCGCCGCCAAGATCGGCGTCAGCATCGTCAACTTCGACAACAATTTCCAGACGCTGCTGATGCACGGCATGCAGGACCGCGCCAAGGAAAAGGGCGCCGGCATCCAGGTCGAGGATGCGCAGAACGACGTCGCCAAGCAACTCGACCAGGTCAAGAACTTCATCGCCAGCGGCGTCGATGCCATCATCGTCACGCTGGTCGACACCAACGCGTCGAAGACGATCAGCGAGGAAGCCGCCAAGGCCGGCATTCCGCTGGTCTTCGTCAACCTCGAACCATCAGACATGAAGAATCTGCCGGAGAAACAGGTCTATGTCGGCTCCAACGAAACGGAATCCGGCACGATCGAGGCATTCGAAGTGTGCAAGCTCTTGCGCGCGAAAGGCAAATCAGCCGGCGCCACTGCCTACATCGTCATGGGCAGCCTTGTTCACCAGGCGGCGCTGCAGCGGACCAAGGATGTCGAACAGATCTTCGCCACCGACATGTGCAACTTCATCAAGGTCACCGACAAGCAGTCGTCCGAATGGGCCCGCGACAATGCGCAGAACCTGATGACCAACTGGCTTACGGCAGGCCCTGCCCCGGATGCTGTCATCGCCAACAACGACGAATCCGCCATCGGCGCCATCCTGGCGCTGAAGGCCAATGGCATCGACATGAAGAGCGTTGTCGTCGGCGGCATCGACGCCACCCAGGATGGCCTGCAGGCGATGAAGGCGGGCGACCTCGCTGTGACCGTGTTCCAGAACGCCAAGGGCCAGGGCGGCGGCGGCGTCGATGCGGCACTGGCTCTGGCCAAGGGCGAGAAGGTCGACCGTGTCGTCTATGTGCCGTTCGAACTGGTCACGCCAGCCAACGCCGCCGACTACCTCAGCAAGAACTAAACCCAGGACCAGAACCTCCGGGGCAGCGGTTCAAGCTGTTCCGGGGGTCCGTTGCGATCGCATTCAGGGGTAAAAAATGTCCAGTTGGATCAAGGCTTGCGACCTCGACGACATCGAACAGGAAGGCGCGCGCCGTTTCGATCATGGCGGGCGGACCTACGCCATCTTCCGCTCGCCCGGCGACGAAGTGTTCTGCACCGACGGGCTGTGCACCCATGAGGCGGTCCATCTCGCCGACGGGCTGGTGATGGACTACGAGGTCGAATGCCCCAAGCACGGCGGCGCCTTCGACTATCGCACCGGCGCAGCCAAACGCTTGCCGCCCTGCATCAATCTCAAGAGCTATTCGGCGCGCTTGGAAGGCGGCGCCGTGCTGGTCGATCTGTCGGACTAGCTCAAAACAAAAACGCCGCAGTAGCCGGGTTCGGGCCGTCGCGGCCGTCGGCCGAATCCATGCCGGCGATCGTCTCGAGATCCTGCGCATCCAGTTCGAAGTCGAAGACGTCGAAATTGGCCGCGATGCGGTCCTGGCGGACCGACTTCGGGATGACGATCAGCCCTTGCTGAAGGTGCCAGCGGATGATCGTCTGCGCGGCCGACTTGCCGTGCTTCCCAGCGATGCCCGCGATCGTCGGGTCGGTGAGCAGCCGGCCGCTGCCCAGCGGGCTCCAGCTTTCGGCGTGGATGCCGTAGCGGGCATGGAAATGCCTGAGGTCGCGCTGCTGGAAGCGGGGATGCAGTTCGATCTGGTTGACCACGGGGACTACGCTGGTTTCGCCGATGATGCGCTCCAGATGGTCCTGGTTGAAATTCGAGACACCGATCGACTTGATCCGCCCCGCCTGCTTCAGCTCGACAAGCGTCTTCCAGGCCTCGACATATTTGTCCTGGCTGGGCACCGGCCAGTGGATGAGGAAGAGGTCGATCTGCTCGATGCCAAGTTTCTTCATCGTGTCGTCGAAGGCGCGCAGGGTAGCATCACGCTGGTGGGCGCCGTTGCGCAGTTTCGAGGTGATGAACAGCTCGCTTCTCGGCACATCGGCAGCGCGGATCGCCTCGCCGACCCCTTCCTCGTTCTGGTAACCCTCGGCGGTGTCGATCAGCCGGTACCCCGCCTTGATCGCCCAGCCGACCACGTCAGCCGTAATGTTATGATCGACCTGCCACACGCCAAGGCCAAGCTGCGGGATGGTAGCGCCGTCGTTCAGCGTGATCTGTTCGGGCATTGTCGGGTCCTTTGCGAAGAGATGTCCGGGCGGTCGCCCAACGCAGCCTATCTAGGCATGCACCGGGGCGACGACCAGTCGCCGATGGACAAATTCGCGAGGCTCGACTTCGCAGCCCTGATGCTTTCGTCAGAGGAACCAGCTCATTTCGGCCGCCGCACGGCCCGCACCACCCCGGTGGACGTGCTGCCGCAATAGAGGCGGTCGGCGCCATCGGATTCCAGCCCCGAAATGCTCTTGCCGGCCGGCATGTCGAGCCGCTCCAGAAGCTTGCCGGTTTTCGGGTCGACGCGGCGCAGATCGCTCTCGTCGCCTTCCCAGGTGGCGTGCCACAGCTCGCCATCCACCCAGGTCACCCCGGTGACGAAGCGGCTGGATTCGATGGTGCGCAGGATTTTTCCGGTCTCGGGATCGATCTGGTGGATCTTGCGCTCCCGGTACTGCCCGACCCAGAGCGTGCCTTCGGCCCAGGTCAGCCCGGAGTCGCGGCCGCCGCCGGGCGCCGGTATCGTGGACAGCACCGCGCCGGTATCGGGATCGATCTTCTGGATGCGATCATTGGCGAGCTGGAAGAAATGCCGGCCGTCAAAGGCGGTGCCGGCATGGGCGGCGACATCGATCGAGCGCAGCTTCTCCCCGCTTTGCGGATCGAAGGCGTTCAGCCTGTCGCCCGAGGCGAACCAGACGTTCTCGCCGTCAAAGCTCACCCCATGGATCCGCTCGACACCGGGAAAGGGTCCGTATTCGCGCAGGATTTCGGCCGGTGAATGTTTCATGTCTTGATCCTCGATAGTGGTCATCCACCCTTCCTAACCACTTGGCAGCGGCGCCGGGAGTAACAAGGTGGTCGTGAATCCGGCCACCGGCGGCGTCATCCAGCGGCGCGCCCTTCCGTGGCCGAAAGACTGCACCTTGCCGGCCTCGGCAAGCGGCTCGAGCGCTCGCTGCACGCTGCGCTGGCCGGTTGCCAGCGCCAGCGCCAGGGCCGAGCTCGACCAGGCTTCGCCATCAGCCAGCAAGGCCAGCACAGCCGCATGCCGTTCCTCGATCGGCCGCGCCAGCACCATCACCGCGCGCGCCTGGTGCGGCGCCAGCGCAAAACCGCGCTTGGTGGCACTGATGTCGGCCAGCGCGGTAAGCTCGGCGCGCAGCCGGCCGATCTCGACGCGCAGCCGCGCGCGATGCGATTCATCCGCATGCTTGCCGCCAAAAGCCCGCGCCACCAACTCCTCACGCGACACATCCCCGGGCCATGCCTCGCCAAGTGCACGCGCCAGTGCGAACAGCACCGGCCGGCTGGCCAGCGAGACCGTTTTGTCCCCGGCGCGCACGGTATAGCGAAAGGCATCGAGGACCAGCGCCGGCGATGCCTGCAGCGCCTCGACTTCTTCGAGCAGCAGCGGCCGCTCTGCACCCTGAGTGATCAGCCGCGCCGCCGGTGTGTCCAATGCCAGGGATGCGCTGTCGACCTCCGCCATGAGGCCTGGAATGCCGGCCTGGCGGGCGGCGTTGCGTGCCCATTCGAGTGCTGCGCGCGCCGGCCGGGTTCTGAGCCGCCGGATGGCGATGCCGGCGACAGCAAGCTCATGCGCGGCTCGCGCGGCCGGCGGCAGCGGCGTCGGGTCGAGCCCGGCCAGCACATGTTCAGCCTCGTCGAGCCGGCCGATCAGCAGCAAGCGCCGCACCTTGAGGTGGCCTGCATGCGCCGCGTTCAGCCGGTCGCCATGCTTTTCCAGCGTTGTGCGCGCCGCGTCGAGCGCCTTGGCCGGCCAGCCCAGATCACGCGAGACCAGCGCGATCTCGGCCTCGGCGACGACGCATCTGGCCCGCGCCACGGCCTCTTTCGGGCTGAACGCGCGGGCCGCCCGCCGCAAAAGCAGCTTGGCGCGATCGARATCGCCGAGCTGCGCCATGGCRATGCCGCGCAGCGCCAGCGCCGGCGCATCYTCGCGCARGGCAACGCGRTCGAGCGCGCCRAGCGGATCRCCCGCCGCCAGCGCCAGCSCTGCCGCSGTGATCARCGAGTCCATTCAAATCCCGTCACACTTGTAACTCCCACCCCCACCGCATGCCGCCGTAACTTAGATCAACACCGCCGGCCGGCAAGCCGCACGGTTGACGCCCAAACTAAGCATCTTAGCTGTCACTATTAAGCATCTCACTAGAGGTAGTTGAAAATGCCTGCAACCGAAAATCTCGAACACACCGCACGGCCCCGCCACCCCTGCTGTGCCGGGCCGGAGGATTCAAATCCCGTCGCAGATGTAACTCACGCCATCCCGCTTCATCGCCCTAGCCTGGATCCCCAGGCAACAGACCGCACCACTGGCAAAGGAGAAGACCAATGACCAAGCACATGACGATGCAGACCCCACCGGTCGTTTCGCAGCAGGAATGGGCAGCCGCGCACGCGCAGCTTCTCGTCAAGGAGAAGGCGACGCTACGCGCCAAGGACGCGCTCGCCGCCGAACGCCGGCGCATGCCATGGGTCGAAGTCGATAAGGCCTATGTGTTCGAAGGCCCCAACGGCAAGGCAAGCCTGCTCGATTTGTTCGAGGGCCGCCGCCAGTTGATCGTCTACCGCGCCTTCTTCGAGCCGGGCGTCTATGGCTGGCCCGATCACGCCTGCCGCGGCTGCTCGCTCGGCGCCGACCAGGTCGGCCACCTCGCCCATCTCAACGCCCGCAACACCACGCTTGCCTACGCTTCGCGCGCGCCTCAGGCCGACATTGCGCGGCTGAAGACGCGGATGGGCTGGGACATACCCTGGTACACAATCGCCGACAGCTTCGACAAGGATTTCGGCGTCGACGAATGGCATGGCCACAACGTCTTCATCCATGACGGCGACCGCGTCTTCCGCACCTATTTCATCAACAGCCGCGGCGACGAGGCGATGGGTACGGTCTGGAGCTATCTCGACGCCACCCCGCTCGGCCGCCAGGAGATCTGGGAGGACTCGCCCGAAGGCTATCCGCAAACCCCGCTCTACAGCTGGTGGAATTGGCACGACAATTACGAAGCCGGCGCCGACAAGAAATGGGCCGAGGTGTCCGCGGCGGGTGAAGCCGCGTTCAGGGACAAGGGCGAGTAGCAAGGGACTGACGAGAGCGAAGCCCCCTTGTGCCGCGTTGGTCGACCCCCACTCCGTCTCGGCTTCGCCGAGCCACCTCTCCCCCGATCGACGGGGTAGAGGAAAGGCGCCAGGCTTTTTGCAGTCAACGCTCGTCCAGCGAAGCTCTCTTCCTTTCCCTCCGGAGGGGGGAAAGGTGGCGCTGCGAAGCAGCGACGGATTGGGGGAACCACCTGCCAATCAAGCATGGCCCTGATCAGTCACACCAATCACCCATAGCCTAGACGAAAGTGGGGGCGAGGAACGCAGATTCTGACGGGCCGCAACCATTAAGGGATTAAGATTATGAGCGATATCCATTCTGGCACCGGTAGCGCAACCCCTGAAAACACAGCCGCCCTCGGCATAGTCGATTGGCTCTGCCTCGCCGCCGCCCCGACTTTCGCGGTGATGGCACTGCTCTCCTGCCTTCAGGGCAGTGATGCATCCATGATGTGCATGGGCGCCTCGCCGCTCACTGGCATGGTAGCGATGTACCTGCTGATGAGCGCCTTCCATCTTGCACCCTGGCTGCGCGTGATTTCAGGCCGCCAGGTCCGCTAGATCCGCGTCAAACATCCCCACACGTCGGAGACAGACAATGAAGCTCGTCAGGCTGAGAGCGCCCGGTGGCTTGGACAGGCTGGACCTGGTCGAGGAAGACCCGCCCCAGCCAGGACCTGGCGAGGTGATGGTCAGGATCCGCGCCTGCTCGCTGAACATGCGTGACGATTTCGCGGTGCAGGGCAAGACACCGCTCGCCGATGGCCGCGTGCCGCTGTCCGACGGCGCGGGTGACGTGATCGCCGTCGGCACCGGGGTCGATGCACTCAAGCCCGGCGACAGCGTCGTCAGCACCTTCTATCCCTGGTGGCTCGACGGCGACATGACGCCCGCCACCAGGCGCGATGTGCCGGGCGACAGTTTTGACGGCGTGGCCAGCGAATATGTCTGCATGCCGGCGCAGGCCTTCACCAGGGCGCCTCGGGGCTACACGCATGTGGAAGCCGCAACGCTGACCTGCACCGGCGTCACCGCCTGGCGCGGCCTGGTGGTGTGCGGCAAGGTGAAGCCCGGCGACACGGTGCTGGTCCTCGGCACCGGCAGCGTATCGCTGTTTGCACTGCAATTCGCCAAGGCCGCCGGCGCCCGGGTCATCGCCACCTCATCCGACGCGGAAAAGCTGGAGCGGCTCAAAGGCCTCGGCGCCGACGCCACCATCAACTACAAGGCCGTTCCGGAATGGGGCCGCAAGGCCAGGGAGTTGACGCATGGACGCGGCGTCGATCACGTGATCGAGGTCGGCGGCCCCGCCACGCTAGCGCAATCGATAGCCGCCTGCCGCACAGGCGGCCACATCGCCCTGATCGGTGTGCTGACCGGCTTTGCGGCTGAAGTGTCCATCCCGGCCGTGTTCTCGAACCAGATCCGCATCAGCGGCATTTCGATCGGCAGCCGGGCCGATCAGGAGGACATGATCCGCGCGATAGACGTCAACCGCATCAAGCCCGTCATCGACCGCCGTTTCCCGCTGCGCGACATCGCCGCCGCCTTCACGCACTACGGAGCCCAGAAGCACTTCGGCAAGGTTTGCCTGGAACTTTGAGCCCTGCGGGCAGATGCACGCCTCAACGTGCCTTCATCCGTCAGCCGCCTGGACCGCAAGCGCCTGCATGACTTCGGCCTCGAAGGCGCCAGGCACACGCCCCGCCTCGGCCAGTTGCCTTGCATCCCAGTCACGCGCGATGCGGCCTTCGGCCAGGAGGACGGCGCGGTTGCACAGGCCAGGCACGGCCTCCACGACATGGGTGGAGATGATGACGGCATGGCGGCCACTTGCCGCCAGGGCCAGGATGATACGCTTGACCTCGAAGGCGGCGAGCGGATCGAGGCCGTTCAGGGACTCGTCGAGGATCAAAAGCGGTGGCGCACCGAGCAGAGCCGCGGCAATGGCGATCTTGGCCCGCGTACCGAGTGAATATTCGGCGATTAGCCGGTCGATCCAGCGCTTGAGCCCGAGCCGTTCGGCGACATTGACGCCAGGCCAGTCATCTTCGGTGCAGCCGCGGATCGAGGCGACGAGCTGGAGATATTGCTGGCCGGTCAGCGTCCCCGGTAAGTCGGGCGGGTCGATGGCGAGGCCGAAGCCGGACTTGGCGCGCTCCGGTGCAACGGCAAGGTCGACGCCGTTGATCGCCACGCTGCCCGCGAGCGGCCGGATCTGGCCGGTGATCGCCCTGAGCAAAGTGGACTTGCCTGAGCCGTTTGCGCCGAGCAAGCCAAGGATGTCGCCCCGGTCGAGCGACAGATCGATGCCGCTGACGACCGCGCGGCCCCCATAGCCGGCGTTGAGCCCGCGAACCGTGAGTATCTCGGCAGAATCGACACTGCTATCCATGGCGATATCTCCGTTGCGCCCGGTGCCACAGGAACAGGACAAGGGCGGCAAAACCTATCAGCACGGTGCGACCGTATTCGAGCGATTCGTAGCTGGTGTAGGCGATAGCGCTGATGAAGCTCAACGCGGCGACGAACGGCACGGTCATGAAATAGGCGGCAAACACCGCATAGGCGCCGTTCAGCGCCAGCAGCCACAGGCCGCTGGCTACCGGCATCGCCCAGGCCGACGGCTCCGCCGCCAGGGCTGCGCCTGCCGGCAGGAGAAAGAAGGCGACCGACAATTGCAAGGGCAGCCGCGCCAGGCGCAGCCAGGCCCTGGCGAAGCCGAGCGGAGCCGTGCGCAACACCGGCGAGCCGAGCGGATGGAATCGCGCGCTCAGCATGAAGACGGCAAGGCCCCCGGTCAGGCCGGCCATGGCCGCCGGCACGGCGTCGTGACGAACGAGGCTGATCGCTGCTGAAAGGGCCGCGACGACACCGAAGAAGACGGCCGCGACAACCAGTCGCCAGGACGGGTACACACGGCCAGCCGGCAGCCCCCAGGCCCAGCTGGACAGCCAGGCCGGCGCCGAACGGTCGAAGACGCCGAGCCAGGGACGGCGTCCACGCCCCTCGCCCGCCGGGCCGGCCTTGTCTTCGAGACCGATGGCATCGTGGCCGCTGCGCAGCCGCCAGCCGGCTGCCGCCAACAGGCCCGCGGCAAACAGGATCGCGGCGCCGAGACCCCAGACCGGCGCCAGCGGTTTTTCGATGACGGCACCGCCAAGACCGACCGCCGCCGCGGCCGCCACGACAAGCGGAATGCCCATCGCAAATATCGCCACCGTCGCCATGCGCCGGCGCTCCCGCAACGACAGCGGCAAGGCTCCGAGGAATGGCGCAAAGGCGCGCGACAGGCAAAGCCTGGTGAGCACGTTGCCGGCGAAGCCACCTAGAACGAGAAACGCGCCCGGCAGGCCAAGCAGCCACAGCGTCTGTGCCTGCCGCAGCGTGGCTGCTGATGCCCGCAAGGCGAGGACGATGTCGGCGATGGCATAGACAAGCAAAGCCCCGCCGCCGAGCACGATCCAGGCAAGGTCGCGGCGGCGCATCGAGCGCAATCCAGCCGAGAGCTCGCGCCAGAGCAGGGTCAGGACAAGCCTGTCGTGCCGCATTGTTCCATCATCGCGATCGCAAACCAGTTGGATATCGACATAGGTCGGCGACGATTGTGCCGCCAGTAGGGCCGTAGCTGCTTTGCCGCCTGCGCGGGCTTTGCCTCGACGTTCTTCAGCGCAGTCAGGGGACCTGCATCGTCGCATGAAGGCTGGTCACGATGTGCCGAGCATCCGTCAGCAACAGCTAATTGACAGCCCTGCGGAAACGGCGCTCACTGGCCTGCACAGGTGGATCGCAGCGTAGGCGGGCGATATCGACCGCCGGCGTCACCCTGGGAGGATGCCATGCCAACCGTAATTGGCCATCACAACATCTCGAAAGACAGCAAGGACTGGCTCAGTTCACCCAAGCGCAAGGAGCTGTTCGGCTCGCTTGGGATCACCAACGTCCGCACCTTCGTCGATCCGCAGAATCCGAAACGCGTGGCTGTGCTGATGGACGTGCCGGATATGGATAAGATGGCCGCACTGATGCAGAGCAAGGCAGCCGCYGACGCSATGGCSCAYGATGGCGTSGTGCCGGARTCGCTGGTGATCCTGGTSGAAGCGAAGGCGTAGCCGCGCCACCGGCCCGTCGGAACCGGCAAACCGGATCTTCGGCTTCAACCGCCAGACGCCGCAAAATAGTCCTGAAGCGCCTGATCGGTCACGGCTCTGGTCGCAGCCACGGCGTCCGGGGCGGAAATCGTTGCCTGAACCGAGAAGAAGGTCAGGTCGTGCAGCCCGATCATGCCGAGCACGGCCTTCAGATAGGGCGTGAGGAAATCCGGCTGGCGGGCCCGCTCACCGGAAAACCGTCCGCCCGAGGCGATGGCGACAAAGACCGGACGGTCGGCTAGCAGGCCGACTTTTCCAGCCGGCGTGACATCGAAGGTGCCGCGCGCTCGCACGACGTGGTCGATCCAGGCCTTCAGCGCGGAAGGCACGGTCAGATTGTGCATGGGTGTGCCGATGACGACGGCGTCCGCACGCTCCAATTCCGCGATGAGCTCTTCGGACTGGATCATGGAGCCTTGTTCCGACACGTCGGCGAAGGACGCCTGCGACATCGCGTAGTCCCTGTCGACATGCGCGATGCTGCCGTCACCGAGGACGCGATCGACGACTGTCGTCATCGGCTCCTTCTGCTTGAGAAAGCCGATGATCTTTTGCGCGAGCCTGTCGCTCTCGGAGATCGGCCCGCGTGGGCTGCAGCTGACATGCAGGATTGTCTTCATCGGATCGCTTCCATGGTCTTGAGCGGATCGGTCGAGACAGGCCTACTGCCGTCATGACCCAGTCCCAAGGTCCATGAATGGACATTGGAGCTGGACCATGATCGTGGCATGGTCCCAAACACATCCACGGAGGCGGCGATCCCATGACCAAGGCCAGGCCAAGCAAGATCGCGCCTTTGGATCCATCGGCGGCCACCCCCTTCTACCGGCAGATCTACGAACGGGTTCGCGGCGCCATCGCCAGTGGCGTGCTGAAGCCAGGCGAGCGCATCCCATCGGCAAGGGCGCTGACCCGGGAATTGGGACTGGCGCGCGGCACGATCGAGACGGCCTACGCTTTGCTGGCTGCCGAGGGCTACATCCAGGCGCGCGGCCAGGCCGGCACCATCGTGACGCCCGGCCTCAAGCGGACACCTGTCGCGAGCCCGCTGCCGAGAGCCGAGAGCGGCCTGACGACACCCAGCTTCCGTCCGGACTCGATCCTGCCGTTCCAGATGGGCCTGCCGGCGCTCGACGCGTTTCCGCGCAAGATCTGGGCGCGGCTTGGCGCCCAATGCGTGCGCGCCATGCAACCATCCGACATGGTTCACCCCGCAGTTGATGGCCTGCCCGACCTGCGGGCGCGGATTGCCGCCTATCTCCAGGTTTCGCGCGGCATCGACTGCGGCCCATCGCAGATCTTCGTGACATCGGGCTATCGCCACACGATCGAGCTGATCGGCCATGCTTTGCTGAAGGCCGGTGACAGCGTCTGGCTGGAGAGTCCCGGCTATCCGCCGACGCGGGACGTGTTGAAATATCTGCATGTCGCGGCGGTCTCGGTTCCGGTTGACCGCGACGGGATGATCGTTCCGGAGGGCTTTAAGCTGGCGCCAAGGGCGCGCGCGGCTGTGGTCACCCCGGCGCATCAGTCGCCGCTCTGCGTGTCCCTGTCCCTGCCCCGCCGCCTCGAACTCCTGGATTGGGCGTCAAGAAACGACGCCTGGATCGTCGAGGACGATTATGACGGAGAGTACCGCTATGTCAGCCGCCCGCTGCCGGCGCTGAAGAGCCTGGATCGCGACGGGCGCGTGCTCTATGCCGGCACCTTCAGCAAGGTGCTGTTTCCAAGCCTGCGGCTTGCCTATCTGGTGGTGCCGCAAGCACAGGTCGAACGCTTCGCGGAAATCGCCCTGGCCTTTGCCGGCAGCAGTCCTGGGCTTACGCAAGCCATCGTCACCGCCTTCATGGCGCAAGGTCATTTCGCCCGCCATATCCAAAGGATGCGCAAGCTCTATGGCGAGCGCAGGCAGGCAACAGTGGCTGGGCTGGAAAGCGTGCTGGGAAAACGCATGCGCATCGATTCACAGCCCGGAGGCATGCATCTGATCCTGCGCCTGGCAAACAGAAAGCCGGACCGTCAGGTCGTCGCGCGCATGCGGGCCGAGGGGCTCTACGCCGAAGCCTTGAGTGACTGGACCGTTACGGATGACGGTGCTTCGGCCTTGCTGCTTAACTTCACCAATGTCGCGACGCAGCGCACCGCGGAGGCCTTGGGAAAACGCATATTGGGGTGCCTCTGAGAGTAGGCATCAGCTCATTTCGGGCCGAGATCATGGTCCAGCATGGAAGACGCATCATGGACCTTCTGAGATAGGCCAAGACGCGGCACAAAAGCCCTCATTCAACCAACCAGAAGGGCTCCATCATGAGCAACCGTCTCGACTACGCCAAGGCTTCGCCTGAAGGCTTCAAGGCTTATGGCGGCGTCTACGTCGCAATCCAGAAATCCGGCCTGCCGAAAGAACTCGTCGACCTCGTCTATCTCAGGGTCTCGCAGATCAATGGCTGCGCCTATTGCATCGACATGCATTCGCGCGACCTCTTGAAGTCGGGCCTTGCAGTCGACAAGCTCGTGCTGGTGCCGGTGTGGCCCGATGCGGGCGACGTCTTTTCCGGCCGCGAACGCGCCGCCCTTGCCTGGGCCGAAACCGTGACACGGGTCGCCGAAACCGGCGTTCCCGATGCGGACTACGAAGCCGCGGCGAGCGAATTCGGCGATAAGGAGCTTGCCGATCTCACCTATGCGATCGGCCTGATGAATGCCTTCAACCGCTTCGGCATCACCTTCCGCTCGACCCCGGCCGCTACGGCCAAGGCCGCAAAAGCCGCCTGAGCCATCACGCGCGCAGGCATGCCTGCGCGCCGCGCTCGCCTCTCAGTTTTTGAAGGAACCTGTCACCATGGCATGGGCACTCCTCAGCATTGCCGGCATCCTCGAAATCGCCTTTGCCTTGTTCATGAAGTCGTCCGTCGGCTTTACCCGGCTGATCCCGTCCGTGCTGACGGTGGCGACCGGCGTGTCCAGCGTCGTCCTCCTGTCGATCTCGCTGCGCAGCTTGCCGGTCGGCACCGGCTATGCCGTCTGGACCGGCATCGGCGCGGCCGGCACGGCGCTCATCGGGATAGCCTTGCTGGGCGAGTCCGCAGCACCCATGCGGCTCTTCTGCATCGCTCTCATCCTGGCCGGGGTGATTGGGCTGAGGCTGGTTTCTTGAGACCGAGCGGACCGCTCTAACCTTGCAGCGGACGCCAGACGGAATCTCCGGTGGGACAAACAGCCATGGGCGCGGGATCTCCCCCGCGCCCATGCGATTTCACCTACCTCAGTTGCACTTCGGCTTGGCGCTGTTGCAGGCGTCGACGAGTTCGGCCGGCGGATCCTTGTGAAAGACGGTCTTGTAGGATTCCAGCACGTTGGACTGAACGACCGGCAGCGACTGCACGCCGACCCAGGCGGGCGTCGGTTGCCCGATCAGCGCCTTCATCATGGCCAGCGCCTCGGCGACGCCCTGGTCGTAAGGACGCTGCGAACCGGTTGCCTTGAGCGGGCCGCCCTTGGCGATCTCGATCGCGGACTGCAGGCCGAGGTCGACCGTGGTGATCGGAATGTCGATGCCTTGCGCGCGCATCGAGGACAGCGTGTCGAGCGCCGGCTGGTCCCACACCGCATACAGGCCCTTTACATCGGGATTGCCGGTGAGGAAATCGCCGGCGATCTGCGACACTTTCGAGGGATCGGTGAAGTCGACCTGCTTCATGACGATGTCGGGCCGGTTCTTCTTCATCCACTCGCTGACGCCCTTGGTGCGCTCATTGGTGCTGAAATAGTCGACGCCGAAATTGACCAGGCCGATCGTGCCGCCCTTGGGCATGCAGGACGCCAGGATCGTCGCCGCGATCTGGCCATTGCCCTGGCTGTCGGCCGAGACCATCGTGGCAAAATCCTTTGGCGATGAGAGGCCAACCGGAATGCTGTCCATGAACACCAGCTTGATGCCGGCCTCACCCACCTTCTTGTAGGTCGGCGCCGTCGCGGTGAAGTCGACGGGGATGGAAATGATGCCGTCGGGATGCTGCTGGATGGTGTTTTCGATATCGGCGATCTGCTTGTCGACCTGATATTCGGCCGAGGCCACGCCGGTGACGGTGACGCCATATTTGGCCAGCGTTTCGCTGATGCCCGCCACCTGCAGCTGCGACCAGTCGAGGTTCACCGTCTGCATGGAAATGCCGACCTTGAACTTGCCGGCCTTGACCTTGGCGGCCTCGTCGTCGGTCAGTTTCAGCTCGTCGGGCGAGGCTGCCTTTTCGCCATGCGGACCCTGCCCGACAATGCCCTTGGGGCCGAGTGTCGCGAGGTCGACGCCGGTGACGCAGGTGTCGGGCGTTTGCGCAAAACCTGGTGATGTCGACAGCGCGAAGGCGCTGGCGGCGAGGCTCAATGTTCCGAACAGGATTCGTGCCGAATGTTTCATGACTTTCCTCCGTTGATTTCTAGTGTCCGTATGCCGTTTGGAGCCGGCGGTTTTCTGCTGGTATTCGGTGATATCCGGGGATGCGCGCCTTACCTCCTCGTGAACGCGACCGCGGCGACGATGATKGCTCCCTTGATGACGAGYTGCAGCGAYGAGCTGACGCCAAGCAGCACCAGCCCATTGTTGAGCGTGCCGATGATTAGGCTGCCGAGCAGCGTGCCGAGCACGAAGCCGCGGCCGCCAAACAGGCTGCAGCCACCGAGAATGACCGAGGCGATGACGTCGAGCTCCATGCCTTGCACCACGTCGGGCCGCGCCGCGTGCGAACGCGCCGACAGGATCAACGATGCGAGCCCCGCGAGCGTCCCGGTCAGCACGAAGGCCAGCGTCGTGACCTGCTTGATGTGGACGCCGGAATAGAGCGCTGCCGTCGGGTTGCCGCCGGCGGCGTAAACGCGCCGCCCGTAGACGCTGTAGTGCAGCAGCAATATGCCGGCGATGGTGACGCCGAGCGTCCACAGGATCGGCGCCGGAATGCCGAGCACCGAGCCCTCGCCGAAGATCGCAAAATAATACTCGTTGGTGATGATCACCGGCTTGGTGTTGGTGACCATCAGCGCCAGCCCGCGCGCGCCGCTCAACGTGCCCAACGTCACCAGGAAGGACGGGATTTCGAGGCGGGTGGTCAAGACACCGTTGAGCAACCCGATCAGCGCCCCGGTGCCCAGCCCCGCCACCGCGCCGACGACCCAGTTGTTGGCGACGAACGCCATGGCCAGCGATGCGCTCATGCCCGAAAGCGCCAGCGTCGAGGCGACCGACAGGTCAATCTGCCTGGAGATGATGACGAACGTCATGCCGACCGCAATGATCGAGACCAGCGTCGTCTGCCGGCCGATGTTGAGAAAATTGTCGATCGACAGGAACCAGGGCGACGCCAGGCTAAAGACGATCAGCATGATGGCGAAGGCGACGTAGAGCATATAGGGCCGCTCGCCTTGAAGCAGATGCTGCAACGCCGAGCGACCGCCCGGCTGGTTGGCGGCGGCTTTTGCCGGGCTTTGTGTGTCGGTCATGCCGCGTGCTCTTCCGATGGCTGCGAAAGTTGAATGAGGTGATGAAGGTCCTCGGCGCTGCCGAATTCCGACCGCGCAATCGTCCTGGTGATGCGGCCATCGACGACGATCGAGATGCGGTCGCAGAGCTGCAGCAGTTCGGACAGATCCGAGGACACCAGCAGCACCCCGCTTCCGGCTGCCGCCGCGGCACGAATGACGCCGTAAATCTCCTCGCGCGCGCCGACATCGACACCGACCGTCGGCTCGTCGAGCAGAAGCACGCGCGGCCGCGGCTCGTTCCATTTGCCGAACACCACTTTCTGCTGGTTGCCGCCGGACAGGTTCTTCACCAGGGTCGACGCGCCTGGTGCCTTGACGGCCAGCCGGCGCATCGCGGCATTGGCATGTTCGCTCGCCGGACCGCGCTGCAGCCAGCCGAGG
>NZ_JBFUGJ010000083.1:0-19923 GCF_056402975.1 Mesorhizobium sp. P3_A9
TCCCAGTTCATGGGCATCCCCAGGAGATATCTTGAGACCCCCTATTTGCGAGAATTGATGCTCGCCCGTCAATCGATATCTAATTTACGCACAACGGTTGCGTTCTCCCTCGCGTTGCCATCTGCCGACCAAAGGCAGACAATGCAGCATCACAAACAAAGGGAGAGAAAATCATGATCGAATACGGTCATTTCATCGGCGGCAAGCATGTCGCCGGCACCAGCGGCCGCAAGCAGGACGTCATGCAGCCGATGGACGGCTCCGTGCGCGGCACGGTGGCGCTGGCTTCGCAGGCGGAACTGCGCGCAGCCGTCGAGAACGCCAAGGCGGCGCAGCCGAAGTGGGCCGCGACCAACCCGCAGCGCCGCGTGCGCGTGCTGATGAAATTCCTCGAACTGGTCGCCCGCGACTATGACGAACTGGCCGATATCCTGGCGCGCGAACACGGCAAGACCATCGCCGACGCCAAGGGCGACATCCAGCGCGGCCTYGAAGTGGTCGAAGTCTGCATCGGCGCGCCGCATATGATGAAGGGCGAGTTCACCGATGGYGCCGGCCCCGGCATCGACGTCTATTCGATGCGCCAGCCGCTCGGCGTGGTCGCCGGCATCACSCCGTTCAATTTCCCGGCGATGATCCCGCTGTGGAAGATCGCGCCGGCSATYGCYTGCGGCAAYGCCTTCATCCTGAAGCCKTCGGAGCGTGACCCAGGCGTGCCGATGCGCATCGCCGAACTGTTCMTCGARGCCGGCCTGCCKGCMGGCATCCTCAACGTCGTCAATGGCGACAAGGATGTGGTCGAYGCSATCCTSGACGAYCCCGAYATCAAGGCCATCGGYTTYGTCGGCTCGACGCCGATCGCYCAKTACATCTATTCGCGCGGCACCGCGKCSGGCAAGCGCGTGCAGTGCTTCGGYGGCGCCAAGAACCACATGATCATCATGCCCGATGCCGACATGGATCAGACCGTCGACGCGCTGATCGGCGCCGGCTACGGCTCGGCCGGCGAGCGCTGCATGGCGATCTCGGTGGCTGTCCCGGTCGGCAACGACACCGCCAACCGGCTGATGGAAAAGCTGATCCCGCGCGTCGAGAGCCTGAAGGTCGGCCCGTCGACGGATTCCTCGGCCGATTTCGGTCCGCTGGTGACGGCGCAGGCGCTGGAGCGCGTCAAGGGTTACGTCGATACCGGCGTCAAGGAAGGCGCCAAGCTCGTCGTCGACGGCCGCGGCTTCTCCATGCAGGGCTACGAGGACGGCTACTACATGGGCGGCTGCCTGTTCGACAATGTGACGGCGGACATGCGCATCTACAAGGAAGAGATCTTTGGGCCGGTGCTCTCGGTGGTGCGTGCGCCGACCTATGAGAGCGCGATCAAGCTCGCCAACGACCACGAAATGGGCAATGGCGTCGCCATCTTCACCCGTGACGGCGATGCSGCTCGCGACTTYGCAAGCCGTGTCCAGGTCGGCATGGTCGGCATCAACGTGCCGATCCCGGTTCCGATCGCCTATTACACCTTCGGCGGCTGGAAAGCATCGTCCTTCGGCGACCTTAACCAGCACGGCCCGGACGCCTTCCGCTTCTACACCAAGACCAAGACGGTGACCTCACGCTGGCCGTCCGGCATCAAGGACGGTGCGGAATTCGTCATCCCGACGATGAACTAGCCGGACGGTTCTTCGTTTGCGCGTCCTCGCCTTCGGCTGCGGGGCGCGCGGCGGGCATCAAGGACGGTGCGGAGTTCGTCATCCCGACGATGAACTGAGGTCTGAGTTTATCTCACAAATTGAGGGCGCGGCTTTTGTCGCGCCCTTTTTTGCGTGGCATCCGGATCCTGTCATGCGCCGATCTCCAGCCGCGTGATCCTGTTGTCGGCCAGCGTGAAGACGTAGTGGAGCGTCGCCGGACTGCCGGGGAAATTGCCCGACACGATGCCGGCGACCCGCCATGCATCGCCATTGGCCGTCGCGTCGGCGACCTCGACGGTCACCCGGTATTTGCGCGTCGTTGCCTCCATCCAGTCGCGGATGGCGGCTGATCCCTGATGCGTCTCGCCTTCGTCCCGGACCTTGGCGTCCGAAGCGAAGGGGACGAGCATACTGTCGATGTCGTGGCTGTTCTTGGCGGCAAAATAGTCCGCCAGCGGCTGGGGTAGTTCTACGGTCATGGCTTTTCTCCGATGCGGTTGCCGACGCTCGTCGAGGCCCGCGGCGCTTGTCCGGCTTCTAAAATGCGATATGCTGGTGAAGTGACAAGAACCGACGAAAAAGTAAGGTACTTACCTGAAAGTAAGGTTTGGCCCGAAAGTAAGCCCGAGATGCTCACTCCACTGTCCGCGGCGAGCGGCGTTGAGAATGTGCTGCGCCTCCTCGAGGGGCGCTGGAAGCTGGTGATCCTGTTTCACCTGTTCGGCGGCAAGGTGCTGCGCTTTTCCGACCTCGAACGGGCGATCCCGGCGATCTCGCAGAAGATGCTGATACAGCAGCTCAGGCAGATGGAGGCCGACGGCATCGTGCGGCGCATCGTGCACCATCAGGTGCCGCCGAAAGTCGAATACTGCCTGACCGATTGGGGCCAGGCATTGTGCCCGGCCCTCGACGCCCTGCTGAAATGGGCAGCACTTCGCGAACCAGCGGAAGTCTGACGCCGACCGTGCCTGCAATGCGCCGCAAAGCTCGCAAAGGTGCTTGTTTTCGGATCGGAGCCTCACCATATCGAATCCTGGGAATGCGATAGAATTCCCTGACGACAGACCGGAAACCAGAAGGAGTGACGTGATGAAGACGTCGAACCCGGCCTGGAGCGTTTCGGTATATTGAGGCTGTCCCATGTGCCTCCCCTTTGCCGGAACGCGAAGGCGAAGGAGGTGCCAAATGGCACGCAAATTTTCGTTTCGATGGATTAGGATAGCCGCGATCGGCACCGCGCTGGCGATGTCGACGCTATCGGCGCAGGCGCAGTTTATCTGCGGCGGCCATACTGACCTTGTCGCGGGACTGGCGCGAGCCTTTCAACAGAAGCAGATCGGCTACGGTTTGGTCGGCCAGGCTGCCATTGTCGAAATCTATGTTTCGGCAAGTGGGACCTGGTCGATGCTGGTGACCGATGTGCAGGGCCGAAGCTGCATTTTCGCGACCGGTGACGGGTGGGAGAGTACCGCCGTCACCGCGGCGCAAGGGATCTGATCGCCGTTCAGCGCGTCGCGGCCACCTCGGCGTGGCCGCGCAGCAGTGCCATCAGCCGCTTGGCGTCCTTGGCGGCCGCCTCCTCGTCGCCGTCGAGGATCGAGCGGATCAGCGCGACGTGGTGCTCGGCTGATTCGGCCAGGCCCGTGTCGGCCTTATAGCGAAACCAGAAGCGGCGGCTGTGGGTCTGCAACGGGGCGGCCAGCCGCGCCGCGAAGGGGTTGTCCGCGGCCATCGCCAGGGCCTCGTCGAGCGCCTTGTCGGCCTGGATGAAGGCAAGCACATTGCCCGAGATGACCGCCTTCTGCATGGCAAGGGCCGCCTCGTGAAACAGGTCGGCGGCCTCGCGGGTGACGAAGCGGGCTGCCGAACGGGCAAGCACCACCTCGACACCGCGCCGGGCGTCGAGCACGCGCAGCCAGTCGCCGGGATGCAGTGGCGCGATCGCGATGCCGGCGCGTGGCCTGACGTCGAGCAGCCCTTCCCAGGCCAGCCGCTGGATCGCCTCGCGCACCGGCGTGCGGCCGAGGTCGAGCTTTTCGATCAACGCACCCTCGGTGACGAAGCTCGCCGGCGCCAACTCCAACGTGACGATCATATGTTCGAGCACGTGGTACGCCCTGGTCGCGGCCGGCTCGGCGGATGCTCTGATGGCTTCGGTGGATATCAACGGCGGGCTCCTGATATATTTTGAATATATCATAGCAGAATCTGCGTTGACAGGTAGTTTCTTAACAGATATACGACTGATATATCAGAAGGAGCAATGACCATGTGGACYGGAGTTTTCCCCGCCGTCACGACCAAATTCACCSCSGACGAYCGSCTCGACCATGCCGAGATGGAGCGCTGCTTYRMSCTGCAGATGGAGGCCGGYTGCGACGGCATCATCGTCTGCGGCTCGCTCGGCGAAGGGCCGATGCTGTCGCCTGACGAGAAGATAGAAGTGCTGAAGACCGCGCAGAAAGTCGCCGGCAAGAAGCCGGTGCTGCTGACGGTCAACGAGGCGGGCACCCGAGAGGCTGCCAGCATCGCCAAGCGCGCCGCCAGGGAAGGCGCCAATGGCCTGATGGTGGTGCCGAGCCCGATCTACCACACCAACGCGGAAGAGACGGTCGCCGCACTTCGCGCGGTCGCCGAGGCCGGCGATTTGCCGGTCATGATCTACTCCAACCGGCTCGCCTATCGCGTCGACGTCACCGTCGACCAGATGGAGGAACTGGCATCGGACAAGCGCTTCGTCGCCATCAAGGAATCCTCCGACGACATCAGGCGCTCGACCGAGATCATCAACCGGCTGGGCGACCGCTACGACCTCTTCACCGGCGTCGACAATCTCGCCTTCGAGGCGCTGTCGGTCGGCGCCATCGGCTGGGTGGCCGGCCTGGTCGTCGCCTTCCCACGCGAGACCGTGGCCATCTACCAGCTGATGAAGCAGGGCCGCCGCGAGGAGGCGCTGGCCATCTACCGCTGGTTCCGGCCGCTGCTCGATCTCGATGTCTCGACCTATCTGGTCCAAAACATCAAGCTTGCCGAAGTGCTGGCGATTGATACCAATGACCGCGTGCGCATGCCGCGCCAGCCCCTGTCGGGCGAGCGCCGCAAGGCGGTGGAGAAGATCATCCGGGATGCGCTGGCGGTGCGGCCGAAGCTGCCGTCGCTCCAGGCGTCTCCTCTATCGGCGGACAGACTGGTGGCAGCCGAATAAGGGACAGCACCGACGTGCCAGGAAATTCCAAATCCCCGGAACAGGAGCAACGCTCCGCCACTGGGGCACCATCTCCCCGTTCGCGGGGGGAAGGCGAGGACATCGCCATTGTCGGCGGTGGCATCATCGGCATCTGCGCGGCGGCCTTCCTTGCCGAGGCAGGGCTGGATGTGACGGTCTTCGACCGCACCGGCATCTGCGAGGAGACGAGTTCCGGCAATGCCGCCGCCTTCGCCTTCTCCGACGTGCTGCCGCTGGCGCACAAGGGCATGATCAAGAACCTGCCGAAATGGCTGGCCGATCCGCTCGGCCCGCTCAGCATTCCACCGGCCTACCTGCCGAAGCTCGTGCCCTGGCTGATCCGCTTCTGGCGTGCCGGTGCGCCGGCGAAATACGAGGCCAGCCTCGCCGCCCAGGCAGGCATGATGAAGCTCGCCGAAACGGAATGGATGGGTCTGCTCGATCGCTCCGGCACGCGGCCGATGCTGCGCGAGGATGGCTCGCTCGAACTCTACGAGAGCGAGGCCGAGTTTCAGGCTGGGCTGTCCGGCTGGGCCGCGCGCGAGCGTTTCGGCATCGGCTTTCGCCATGTCGAGGGCGAGGACTTGGCGGGCTTGCAACCGGGACTGTCACCGCGTTTCGTCAAGGGCACCTTCGTGCCGGGCTGGAAGACGGTCGCCGATCCAAAACTGCTCGGCAAGGCGGTGTGGGCTTACGCGGAGGCCAAGGGCGCCCGCTTCGAGATGGCTCGCATCGATCGCGTCGCGGCGGACCAGGATGGCGCGACGCTGACGTTGGCCGATGGCACGACCAGGCATGCGCGGCAGCTCGTCGTCGCCGCCGGCGCCTGGTCGCACCTTTTGGCGCGGCAGCTTGGCGACCGCATTCCGCTGGAAACCGAGCGCGGCTACAACACGACCTTGCCCAAGAGCGCCTTCGACGTGAAGCGGCAGCTGATCTTTTCCGGGCATGGCTTCGTCATCACGCCGCTGGAGACGGGCCTGCGCGTCGGCGGTGCTGTCGAACTCGGCGGCATCGAGCGGCCGCCCAATTATGCCAGGTCGAAGGCGCTGCTGCAGAAGGCACAGCAATTCCTGCCGGGCCTCAATCCCTCGGGCGGGCGCGAATGGATGGGGTACAGGCCTTCGCTGCCGGATTCGGTTCCTGTCATCGGCAAAGCGTCGGGAAGCCGGCCGGTGGTCTATGCTTTCGGCCATGGCCATCTCGGCCTGACCCAGGCGGCGGCAACCGGGCGGTTGATCCGGGAAATCATCCTGGGGCAGACTCCGCCTGTTGATCTGACCCCTTTCAGTCCACAACGTTTTTGAGTTCATCGCGGTTTTGAATTTTTCGAGGAACGACATGGCCAAGAAATCCTTCTTCTGCATCGACGGCCACACGTGCGGCAATCCGGTGCGGCTGGTTGCTGGCGGCGGCCCGCTGCTTGAGGGCTCGACGATGATGGAACGGCGGGCGCATTTCCTCGCCGAATATGACTGGATCCGCACCGGCCTGATGTTCGAGCCGCGCGGCCATGACGTGATGTCGGGTTCGATCCTCTATCCGCCGACGCGCGAAGATTGCGACATTGCCATCCTGTTTATCGAAACCTCGGGCTGCCTGCCGATGTGCGGGCACGGCACCATCGGCACGGTGACGATGGCCATAGAACACGGGCTGATCAAGCCGAAGACGCCGGGTGTGCTGAGGCTCGACACGCCGGCCGGCCTGGTCATCGCCGAGTACAAACAGGTCGGCGACTATGTCGAGGAGGTGCGCATCACCAACGTGCCGTCCTTCCTCTATGCTGAAGGCCTGACGGTCGAATGTCCCGGGCTCGGCGAGATCACCGTCGACGTCGCCTATGGCGGCAATTTCTACGCCATCGTCGAGCCGCAGGCGAATTATCGCGACATGGCGGATTACTCCGCCGGCGACCTCATCGCCTGGAGCCCGGTGGTGCGCCAGAGGCTCAATGAGAAATACACTTTCGTGCATCCGGAAAACCCGGGCATCAACCGGCTTTCGCATATGCTGTGGACCGGCAAGCCGACCGTTGAGGGGGCCGATGCCCGCAACGCCGTCTTCTATGGYGACAAGGCGATCGACCGCTCACCATGCGGCACCGGCACCTCGGCGCGCATGGCGCAGCTCCATGCCAAGGGCAAGCTCAAGGCCGGCGACGCCTTCGTGCATGAATCGATCATCGGTTCGTTGTTCAAGGGCAAGGTCGAAAAAGAGGTTACCGTCGCGGGCAAGCCGGCGATCATTCCCTCGATCGGCGGCTGGGCGCGCATGACCGGACTGAACACGATCTTCATCGACGACCGTGACCCGTTCGCGCATGGTTTCGTCGTCAAGTGATATCGGCGGACCACTGATCATCGGCATCGACCGAGACCGCACGGCGAAACCAGTCGGCGAAGGTGAGCGCGGCTGATGAGGCATCCACCGACATCGTCAGAAAATAGCTCTTGTCGCGGTTGGTCGAGACATCCGACAGAACCACCAGGTCGCCGCGCTTCAGTTCGTCACGAAAGACGTCTACCGGACAAAGCGCCACGCCATGGCCGGCAATGACCGCTGTTGCGAGGATATTGAAATCGGCGAAGACGGGTCCGTTGCCGACATCCACATTGGCCAGTCCGGCCTCGGAGAACCACTCACTCCAGCCCTGCCGGTTCTCGTCATGCAACAGGTCCGCGCCGGCGATCGCCGAAGGGGTACGCAACTCCTTGCCGGCCAGATAGTGCGGGCTGCACACCGGCCGGTTGAGGCGTGAAAACAGTTTGAGGCTGGTGACGCCAGGCGTCGGATCGGCTCCGAGCGTGATCAGCACATCATTCTCATCATCTCCGAGCCTGTCCTCGGCCTTGGCATAGGCGACCCGCATGCCGATACCGGGATGGCTTGATGTAAAGTCCGGCAGGCGAGGAACCAGCCAGCGGCTGGCGATGGACGGTATGCAACCTACGGACAGTGTCGCCGATGCCGCATTGCGGCGGATACGCCGGCAGGTGGCGCCAAGCTCTGCAAGGGCGCCACTCGCCGACGCCTGCAGGATCACGCCGGCATCCGTCAGCCGTACCTTGCGTGCGTCCCGGTGGAACAGAGGCACGCCCAACCACTCTTCCAGCCGCCTGATCTGGTGGCTGATGGCCGGATGCGTGACGTGAAGCTCCTCGGCGGCCGCCGAAAAGCTCAGGCGACGGGCGGCGGCCTCGAAAGCGCGGATGGCATTCAACGGGATATAGTCCATCTGTAAAATTTACTAACACATGAGGTGAGAAGCAATCATTTGAATGTCCGCACCCATTGCGCCACTCCTGCATCCATTCCGCCGGCCCCATCGACATTATTGGCGCGGCCACGACCCGCAGGGAAACAAAGCATGTTCACCAGACAATTGGCTGATGTAGAAAAATCTGACTTCTTCGTGGATTGGGGCAATGGCACCAGCCACCGCCTGCTGACACAGCAGGATGGCATGGGGTTCACCGTCTGCCACACCGTCGTGCGCGCCGGCAGCGAATCGCGCCTCCACTACCGCAGGCATTTCGAGGCTTGCTACTGCATCGCCGGTGCTGGTGAGGTGGAAGACATGTCCGGTTCGGTGCATCGCATCGAGCCCGGCACGATCTATGTGCTCGACGACCATGACGAGCATTATCTGCGTGCCGACGCTGCAAGCGACATGATCCTGGTCAGTGTCTTCAACCCTCCCCTTCATGGCACGGAGCGGCATGCGCTGAGCGGGGACGGTGGCTCAGCGTACTGATCCGGCGCAAGGCAATCGTTCCTCGATCGGTAGCTGGACAAGTACAAGCGCATTGAATGGTATCGTCGACGACGACCGCGACCCGCTCAGACATGGTTTGTGGTCAAGCAGGAAGAATCCTGACCCTGCGGAAAGGAGTGTGGCGAAAAAACGAACCGTGTCAGGAACGCAACGATTCCTCTTATCACCTAATTTTGACGGCGATTTCTTCGAAACGGGGCGCATGATACGGCCGAATCGTCAAAGACATTGCGTTATGCCAATGGTAGGGTCCGCGATAGTCCAGGGGTCGGATGGGAGAAAACGGGCAATCGGACGGCGTGCCGACAAAACACGCATGACGATTGAAAAATGACGTTGCAATCCGGGCTCGAAACTTTACGACTAGGGGAAATACGAAAAGGAATGCGTCTGCATGGGCGACATTCCAGGGGAGCCATGTACACATGCAGTACTTTGTCCAGCAGCTTATCAACGGGCTGACGCTGGGATCGATCTATGGGCTGATCGCGATCGGCTACACGATGGTCTACGGCATCATCGGCATGATCAACTTCGCCCATGGCGATATCTTCATGGTGGGCGCCTTCACGGCGCTGATCGTCTTCCTCGTCCTCGGCGCTCTGTTCTATTCGGTGCCCGTGGTCGTAGCACTCCTGGTCATGATGATCGTAGCGATGCTGCTGACCAGCCTCTACAACTGGACGATCGAGAAGGTGGCCTACCGGCCGCTGCGCGGCTCGTTCCGGCTGGCGCCGCTGATCACCGCCATCGGCATGTCGATCGCGCTGTCGAACTTCGTTCAGGTGACGCAAGGGCCGCGCAACAAGCCGATCCCGCCAATGGTGTCGAAAGTCTACGACATCGGCGGCATCAGCGTGTCGCTGAAGCAGATTATCATCGTCGTCGTCACCGCGCTGCTGCTGGCGCTGTTCTGGTACTTGGTCAACAAGACATCGCTTGGCCGCGCCCAGCGCGCCTGTGAACAGGATCGCAAGATGGCGGCGCTGCTCGGCATCGATGTCGACCGCACCATCTCGATCACCTTCATCATGGGTGCTGCCCTTGCCGCCGTCGCCGGCACGCTGTTCCTGATGTACTACGGCGTCATCGCCTTCTCCGACGGCTTCACGCCGGGTGTGAAAGCGTTCACCGCCGCGGTGCTCGGCGGCATCGGTTCGCTGCCGGGCGCGGTGCTCGGCGGGCTGATGATCGGCTTCATCGAAAGCATGTGGTCGGCCTATTTCTCGATCGACTACAAGGACGTCGCGGCGTTCTCGATCCTGGCCATCGTGCTGATCTTCCTACCTTCCGGCATTCTGGGCCGGCCAGAAGTCGAAAAGGTCTGAGATCATGGCCGTCACCGTATCTCCGGAGAGCGACACCGTCGCCACCCCCGTGCAGCGCGCGTTCAAGGAAGCGCTCTATGCCGGCGCCATATCGCTTGGCCTGTTCGTGCTGTTCATCGGCCTGAAAACCGGTCAGAACATTTCCAATGAACTGGTCGTGACGACGCGCTGGGGCCTGCTTGCCGCCGTGGTGATCGCCACGGCCGTCGGGCGCTTCCTCTATGTCGCCTATGGCCAACCCTTCATGGCCAGCCAGAAGATAACCAATGTCGCCACCGGCCTGTTGCCGGCCAGCGTGGCGTCACGGTTCTTCCAGTTGCCGTGGTTCATCGCGGCTGTTGTCGCGGCGGTGCTGCTGTTCGTGTTGAACAGCTCTCTCGCCGGGTGGGTGGGAGAAGAACCGGCCGGCTATCTGCAATTCCTGCGCGCCCTGGCGATCATCTATGTGCTGGCTTGCGTGATCTACTACTTCCGCGCCTTCATCCATGCCAACTTCACCAAATTGGGCATCACGGCGCTGGTGCTGTACCCGATCCTCGTGGTCGCGGTGCTGTCGCTGAACGCCTGGTCGATCACTGGCGGGCTGCAGGGTTCGCTGAAATGGGTCGATAATTTCGGCATCCAGATCCTGATCTATGTGATGCTGGCCTGGGGCCTGAACATCGTCGTCGGCCTCGCCGGCCTGCTCGACCTCGGCTACGTCGCCTTCTATGCACTTGGCGCCTATGCGTATGCGCTTCTCGCCACGCATTTCGGCCTGTCGTTCTGGATCCTGTTGCCGGCAGCCGGCGCCATGGCGGCGCTGTGGGGCGTGCTGCTCGGCTTCCCGGTGCTGCGCCTGCGTGGCGACTATCTGGCGATCGTAACGCTGGCTTTCGGTGAGATCATCCGCCTGGTGCTGATCAACTGGCGCGAGGTCACCAACGGATCGGCCGGCATTTCCGGCATTCCCAAGGTCAGCTTCTTCGGCCTGATGTCGTTCAACGTGTCGGACCCCAACTACATCGCCAAGGTTCTGCACATCGCCCAGTCAGGCGCCTACTACAAGATTTTCCTCTACTACCTGATCCTGGGCCTGTGCCTGCTCACCGCCTTCGTCACCATCAGGCTGCGCCGTCTGCCGGTCGGCCGCGCGTGGGAAGCGTTGCGTGAGGACGAGATCGCGTGCCGCTCGCTCGGCATCAACACGACGACAACCAAGCTGACCGCCTTTGCCACAGGTGCCATGTTCGGCGGCTTCGCCGGCTCGTTCTTCGCCGCGCGGCAAGGCTTCGTCAGCCCGGAATCCTTCGTCTTCCTGGAATCGGCCATCATCCTGGCCATCGTCGTTCTCGGCGGCATGGGCTCGCTGGTCGGCATCGCGGTGGCGGCACTGGTGATGATCGGCGGCACCGAGGCGCTGCGCGAGCTCGACTTCCTCAAGCAGATCTTCGGGCCTGACTTCACCCCGGAACTCTACCGCATGCTGCTGTTCGGCATGGCCATGGTCATCGTCATGCTGTGGAAGCCGCGCGGCTTCGTCGGCAGTCGTGAACCGACGGCCTTCCTCAAGGAGCGAAGGGCTGTCTCCAGCTCCTTCACCAAGGAGGGTCACGGCTGATGAACGCGAACCCGATCCAGAAGAGCAATCCGGGCATGAACGACGCCATCCTGCAGGTCGAACATCTGTCGATGAAGTTCGGCGGCCTGATCGCCATCGGCGACCTGTCCTTCGCTGCCAGGCGCGGCGAGATCACGGCGCTGATCGGCCCCAACGGCGCCGGCAAGACCACCGTGTTCAATTGCATCACCGGCTTTTACAAGCCGTCTGAAGGCATGATCACCCTCAACCGGGCCGATGGGTCGAGCTTCCTGCTCGAGCGGCTGCCCAACCACGAGATTCCGGCGCGCGCCAAGGTGGCGCGTACCTTCCAGAACATTCGCCTGTTCTCGGGCATGACACTGCTGGAGAACCTTTTGGTTGCCCAGCACAACAAGCTGATGAAGGCGTCGGGCTATACGATCCTTGGCCTGTTCGGTTTCAGCGGCTACCGCAAGGCCTCGGCCGAATCGATCGATCTGGCCAGGCACTGGCTGGAGAAGGCCGATCTTGTCGACCGCGCCGACGATCCGGCCGGTGACTTGCCCTATGGCGCGCAGCGGCGTCTCGAGATCGCACGTGCCATGTGCACGGGCCCGGAGCTTCTGTGCCTGGACGAGCCGGCAGCCGGCCTCAATCCAAAGGAATCGGCGGCGCTCAACGAACTGCTGATCGACATCAAGAACACATCAGGCACCTCGATCCTGCTGATCGAACATGACATGTCCGTGGTCATGCAGATCTCCGACCATGTCGTGGTGCTGGAATATGGCCGCAAGATCTCGGACGGCAGTCCGCAATCGGTGCGTACCGATCCGCGCGTCATCGCCGCCTATCTCGGCGTCGACGACGAGGAGGTCGAGCAGGTCCTCACCGAGGTCGGCGACGAGGACGTCATCGAGCAGCTCGATACGGGTCCTGATGCCGCGCATGGCCCTGGGACATCGTCATCGTATCTCGCCGGGCCGGTAACAGACACGGTCGGTCACAGTTCGGGAGAGCGGGTTACCGTTGCGAAGGGCGCTTCAAACGCCGAACAGGTCGATGCCAAGTCGCTCGCCGAGGCAAACAAGGCGGCCGCGCTGACGGCGGCATCGGCTGCAAAGCCCGCTCCTGTAGCGAAAGCAAAGCCTGCTCCGAAACCGGCGTCAAAGGCGGCAACCGGGACGGCGGTGAAGTCGACTGCGGCGCCTGCACCGGCCAAACCGGCAGCCAAGGCTCCAGTGGCCAAGGTTCCAGTGGCTAAGGTTCCAGTGGCTAAGTCTGCTGCGGGCAAGGCTGAGGGAATCTCCAACAGGCTGGCGGCGCCCCGCGGTGGCAAGGCCGACAATCTGACCCGCATCAAGGGCATCGGTACGGTCAACGAGAAGAAGCTCAACGATCACGGCATCTTCCACTTCGACCAGATCGGCGCCTGGAAAAAGGCCGATGTCGAGGCTGCCGAAGCTTACCTGGCCTTCGATGGTCGCATCGCGCGTGAAGAGTGGGTCAAGCAGGCCAAGCTGCTCGGCCAGGGCAAGGACACGGAATTCGCGCGCCGCGTCGATGCCGGCAAGGTGGCGACCAGCCATGCTTCCGCAAAGACCGCCAGCACGACCAAACCTGTGTCGGGCAAACCTGTGTCGGGCAAGCGTGGAGGGGGCAAATAATGGCCGGGACAACGCTGCTCGATATCAAGGGCGTACAGACCTACTACGGCAACATCCGGGCGCTGAACGGCGTCGACGTCACCGTCAATGAGGGTGAGATCGTGGCGCTGATCGGCGCCAACGGCGCCGGCAAGTCGACGCTGATGATGACCATTTTCGGGGCACCGCGCGCCCGCGCGGGAAGCATCACCTTCGCCGGCACCGACATCACCCAGATGCCGACGCACGAGATCGCCCGCATGCGCATTGCCCAGTCGCCGGAAGGTCGCCGTATCTTCCCGCGCATGACGGTGATGGAAAACCTGCAGATGGGCGCCAGCCTCGACAACCTCAAGCACTATGACGAGGACGTCGAGAAAGTGTTCACGCTGTTCCCGCGTCTCAAGGAGCGCATCGCCCAGCGCGGCGGCACGCTCTCTGGCGGCGAGCAGCAGATGCTGTCGATCGGACGCGCGCTGATGGCGCGGCCAAAGCTGCTTTTGCTCGACGAGCCGTCGCTGGGTCTGGCGCCGCTGATCGTCAAGCAGATCTTCGATGCCATCCGCGAGTTGAACCGCACGCAGGGGCTGACCGTGTTCCTGGTCGAGCAGAACGCCTTTGGTGCGTTGAAACTCGCGACGCGCGGCTATGTCATGGTCAACGGCAATGTGACGATGAGCGGCACCGGCAAGGAACTGCTCGCCAATCCCGAAGTGCGCGCCGCCTATCTCGAAGGCGGACACCACTGAGTTCGGAGCGGAATGTGTGGAACGGGTATTCCGCTCCAGGTTGTTTGTTTGTCGCATGACCTCTGTCCGAAAAGTCTGCAACTTTTCGGGATCATGCTAAGGAGACTTCATCATGCAGGGCATTCTCTATGAGGAACCCTCGATCTGGCAGTTCTTCTTCGTCACCTGCCTGCTTGGCGGCTGGGCGGCCTGGATGACGGGCAAGGCCAGCGCCCAGACCTGGCGCAGCTTTCCGCAGCTGTTCGCCTATATGCTGGGTCTCGGCATCGGCATCCGGTTCATTCATCACGCGCTGTTCGGCGGCACGATGTTCTCGCTGCACTACTACATCGTCGACACCATCGTGCTGATGATACTGGGCTTCGTCGGCTATCAATACACACGAACAAACCAGATGGTCACACAGTATAACTGGCTCTACGAAAGAGCTTCAGTCTTGAGCTGGAAACCCAAAGGTTGACGTTCATCATTAACGCCGCGTCAGGGATGAATCGGCGTGACAAGTGCCTGAAAATCGGCAAACTATGCCTTCTGCGATAAGGGTGGGCATCGCATGAAAGCTTCATCCACGCCCACTCCGTTAATGGGAGCGTTTTACATGAGAAAATTACTGTTGTCCGCTGTCGCCGTAGGCGCGCTTGTCGCGTTCGGCGGCGCCGCGTGGGCTGACGTCTTGGTCGGCGTCGCCGGCCCGATCACCGGTCCGAACGCAGCTTTCGGCGCACAGCTTCAGAAGGGTGCGGAAGCGGCTGTCGCCGATATCAATGCCAAGGGCGGCATCAATGGCGAGCAGATCAAGCTCGAGGTTGGTGACGACGTCTCCGATCCGAAGCAGGGCATCTCGGTTGCCAACAAGTTCGTCGGCGACGGCGTCAAGTTCGTGGTCGGTCACTTCAACTCGGGCGTCTCGATCCCGGCATCGGAAGTCTACGCTGAAAACAACATCGTCGAAGTGACGCCGGCTGCCACCAACCCGCAGTTCACCGAGCGCGGCCTGTGGAACGTGTTCCGCACCTGCGGACGCGACGACCAGCAGGGTAGCATTGCCGGCGCTTATCTCGCCGCGAACTTCAAGGACGCCAAGATCGCTGTCGTTCACGACAAGACCACCTACGGTCAGGGCCTTGCCGACGAAACCAAGAAGGCGATGAATGCCAAGGGCCTGACGGAAGTCATGTATGAAGGCATCAATGTCGGCGACAAGGACTTCTCGGCGCTGATCGCCAAGATGAAGGAAGCCGGCGTTACCATCATCTATTGGGGCGGTCTGCACACCGAAGCCGGCCTGATCATCCGCCAGGCGGCTGACCAGGGCCTCAAGGCGACGCTGGTTTCCGGCGACGGCATCGTGTCGAACGAGCTGGCTTCGATCGCGGGCGACGCGGTTGCGGGCACGCTCAACACGTTCGGCCCGGATCCGCGCCTGATCCCTGCCAACAAGGAACTCGTCGAGAAGTTCCGCGCGCAGGGCTTCGAGCCGGAAGCCTATACGCTCTACGCCTACGCTGCCGTGCAGGCGATCGCGGAAGCAGCAACTGCTGCCAAGTCGAACGACCCGCAGGAAGTTGCCAAGGCGCTGCATGCGAACGGCCCGTTCAAGACCGTGCTCGGCGACCTGTCCTATGACGCCAAGGGCGACCCGACGCTGCCCGGCTACGTCATCTACGAATGGAAGAAGGGCGCCGACGGCAAGTACACCTACATCCAGAAGATGTAAGCCCGTCGACTTCGATCAATATGAAATGCCCGGCGCCTCGCGCCGGGCATTTTTCTTTGGCGCGTCCGGCGGCCGATTGCCATCCTTGCCGGCTCTTCCAGCCGGGCAAGATCGCATCCAGGATCGAAATTGTCGCCCTTGTTCCGCCCGTTCGGGCCAAGGCGTGCGAGTGTTGGCCGGATAATTGATTTAAATCGGTTTAAATCAGCGTTGATTTTGTTTGCACTGCAGCATTTTCACGCTAATCATTGGACCGATTTCCCGTTCCTTCCGCTGCTGGAGCCCAGTCCTTGGCCATCACGAAGATCCTCGTCGCCAACCGGTCAGAAATCGCCATCCGCGTCTTTCGCGCGGCCAATGAGCTGGGCCTCAAAACCGTGGCGATCTGGGCCGAGGAAGACAAATATTCGTTGCACCGCTTCAAGGCCGACGAAAGCTACCAGGTCGGGCGCGGTCCGCATCTCAGCAAGGACATGGGGCCGATCGAGAGTTATCTGTCGATCGAGGAGGTGATCCGCGTCGCCAGGCTTTCGGGCGCCGATGCCATCCACCCGGGCTACGGACTGCTGTCGGAAAGCCCCGAATTCGCCGAAGCCTGCGCGCAAGCCGGCATCACCTTCATCGGCCCGAAGCCGGATACGATGCGCCGTCTCGGCAACAAGGTCGCGGCGCGCAACCTCGCCATCGAAGTCGGCGTGCCTGTCATTCCCGCCACAGATCCGTTGCCGGACGATATGGAGGCAGTCAAGAAACTGGCCAAGGAGGTCGGCTATCCGGTGATGCTGAAGGCGTCGTGGGGCGGTGGTGGGCGCGGCATGCGCGCCATACGCGCCGAGGCCGATCTCGCCCGCGAAGTCATGGAAGGCAAGCGCGAGGCGAAAGCCGCCTTCGGCAAGGACGAAGTCTATCTCGAAAAGCTGATCGAGCGCGCCCGCCATGTCGAGGTGCAGGTGCTTGGCGACACCCATGGCAATGTCGTGCACCTGTTCGAGCGCGACTGCTCGATCCAGCGCCGCAACCAGAAGGTCGTCGAGCGGGCGCCGGCGCCCTATCTCGAAATGGCGCAACGCGAGGAGCTTTGCGGCCACGCGCTGAAGCTTGCGCGTGAGACCAGCTATATCGGCGCGGGCACGGTCGAGTTCCTGCAGGATGCCGACAGCGGAAAATTCTATTTCATCGAGGTCAATCCGCGCATCCAGGTCGAGCATACCGTCACCGAGCAGGTCACCGGCATCGACATCGTCAAGGCGCAGATCCACATCCTCGACGGCTTCGCCATCGGCACGCCTGAATCCGGCGTGCCGGCACAGAAGGACATCAGGCTGAATGGCCATGCCTTGCAGTGCCGCATCACCACCGAGGATCCCGAGCACAATTTCATTCCGGATTACGGCCGCATCACCGCCTATCGCGGCGCCACCGGCTTCGGCATCCGGCTGGATGGCGGCACGGCCTATTCCGGCGCCGTCATCACCCGCTTCTACGATCCGCTGCTGGAAAAGGTGACGGCGTGGGCACCGACGCCGGCCGAGACCATCGCCCGCATGAACCGCGCGCTGCGCGAATTCCGCATCCGCGGCGTTGCCACCAACCTCACCTTCCTCGAAGCGATCATCAACCACCCGAGCTTTGCCGACAACTCCTATACGACCAAGTTCATCGACACGACGCCGGAGCTGTTCCAGCAGGTCAAACGCCAGGACCGCGCGACCAAGCTCATCAACTATCTGGCCGACGTCAGCGTCAACGGTCATCCCGAGACGCGCGGCCGGCCGACGCCGAAGGCCGATGCGGCCGCTCCCGTCGTGCCCTACCTCAACGGCAACGTGCCCGGCGGCAGCAAGCAGAAGCTCGACGTGCTCGGTCCGGAGAAATTCGCGGGCTGGATGCGCGAGCAAAGCCAAGTGCTGGTCACCGACACGACGATGCGCGACGGTCACCAGTCGCTGCTGGCCACGCGCATGCGCACGCACGACATTGCCAACATTGCCGGCACCTATGCGCGCGCCCTGCCGCAGCTTCTGTCGCTCGAATGCTGGGGCGGCGCGACCTTCGACGTCGCCATGCGCTTCCTCACCGAGGATCCGTGGGAGCGGCTTTCGCTGGTGCGTGAGGCAGCCCCCAATCTGTTGCTGCAGATGCTGCTGCGCGGCGCCAACGGCGTTGGCTACACCAACTATCCCGACAATGTCGTGCAGTATTTTGTCAAGCAGGCGGCTGCCGGCGGCATCGATCTGTTCCGGGTTTTCGACTGCCTGAACTGGGTCGAGAACATGCGCGTCGCCATGGACGCGGTTGGCGCCGAGGGCAAGCTGATCGAAGCCGCGATGTGCTACACCGGCGACATTCTCGATCCGGCGCGGGCCAAGTACGATCTGAAATATTATGTCGGGCTGGCCAGCGAATTGCAGGCCGCCGGCGCCCATATTATCGCCGTCAAGGACATGGCCGGCCTGTTGAAGCCGGCGGCGGCGCGCGTGCTGTTCAAGGCGCTGCGCGAGGCGACCGACCTGCCGATCCATTTCCACACCCACGACACGTCCGGCCTGTCGGCGGCAACCGTGCTGGCGGCGGTGGAGAGCGGGGTCGACGCCATCGACGCGGCGATGGATGCCTTCTCCGGCAACACATCGCAGCCTTGCCTGGGCTCGATCGTCGAGGCGCTGAAGGGCACCGAGCGCGACCCCGGCCTCGACCCGCAATGGATCCGSAAAATCTCGTTCTAYTGGGARGCGGTGCGCAACCAGTACGCCGCCTTCGARAGCGAYCTCAARGGKCCGGCYTCGGAAGTCTATYTGCACGAAATGCCSGGCGGACAGTTCACCAAYCTSAAGGARCAGGCGCGCTCGCTCGGGCTGGAGACACGCTGGCACGAGGTCGCACAGACCTATCACGACGTCAATTTGATGTTCGGCGACATCGTCAAGGTGACACCGTCGTCCAAGGTCGTCGGCGACATGGCGCTGATGATGGTGAGCCAGGACCTGACCGTCGCCGATGTCGAGAATCCGGCCAGGGACATCGCCTTCCCGGACTCGGTCGTCTCGATGCTGCGCGGCGATCTCGGTCAGTCGCCGGGAGGGTGGCCRGAGGCGCTGCAGAAGAAGGCGCTGAAGGGCGACAAGCCGATCACGGCGCGGCCCGGCTCGCTCCTGAAGCCGGCCGATCTCAAGGCCAGCCGCAAGGAGATCGAGGAGAAGCTGGAGCGCAAGCTCTCGGAATACGAATTCGCCTCGTGGC
Source organism: Mesorhizobium sp. P3_A9 (assembly GCF_056402975.1). Lineage (NCBI taxonomy): Bacteria > Pseudomonadati > Pseudomonadota > Alphaproteobacteria > Hyphomicrobiales > Phyllobacteriaceae > Mesorhizobium > Mesorhizobium sp. P3_A9. The sequence continues at coordinate 18,937 of NZ_JBFUGJ010000083.1, forward strand.
TGATGTATCCGAAGGTGTTTACCGATTTTGCCGGCGCGCAGGAGACCTACGGCCCGGTCAGCGTCCTGCCGACGCCGACCTATTTTTACGGCATGAAGTCCGAAGACGAGATCTTCGTCGATATCGAGAAGGGAAAGACGTTGGTCGTGCGCTGTCTGGCGATCGGCGATGTCGACGACAAGGGCATGGTCACCGTGTTCTTCGAGCTCAACGGCCAGCCGCGGCGTGTGAAGGTGCCAGACCGGGCGCATGGCGCCTCCGCCGCCAAGGCGCGCCGCAAGGCCGAGCCYGGCAAYGARGCGCATGTCGGCGCGCCGATGCCGGGCGTGGTCTCSGCACTYKCGGTYGCCGCCGGYCAGGCGGTSAAGGCCGGTGACGTGCTGCTSTCSATCGAAGCGATGAAGATGGAGACGGCGCTGCATGCGGAGCGCGACGGCACCGTCGCCGAGGTGCTGGTCAAGGCCGGCGAYCAGATCGATGCCAAGGATCTGCTGATCGCATTCGCTTAAGTGCTCGCAGAGAACGCGCAGGCTGTCGGCTTCTGTCGGCAGCCCTTGGTTAGCTGTTCGATAACAGCTTGACCCGCCGCCGCTGGTCGGGCATCGAACCGGCTCAAATTTGCCGCTGCCTTCCGCGAGTCGCGGCATAGAACGAATCTTTGGAGAAAAACATGGCCGACGATATCACCGAGACCAGCCAGACTGTTGCAGCCGGCCAGCTGCGTGCCCTCATCGAGCGCATCGAACGGCTCGAGGAAGAAAAGAAGACAATCGCCGACGACATCAAGGAAGTGTTCGCCGAGGCCAAGGGCACCGGTTTCGACACCAAGGCGATCCGCACCATCATCCGCCTGCGCAAGAAGGACCAGGCCGAGCGCCAGGAAGAGGACGCCATCCTCGATCTGTACATGGCCGCACTCGGAATGGTCTAAGACCACAGCAGTTCTCCGTTTCACACAAACGGTGAACTGCTCTATCTCTTGTTGAC